>QHMS01000205.1 GCA_003217895.1 Verrucomicrobiota bacterium | reverse complement strand
CCCTCTCTCGTCTCGGCAGAAACTCCGAGGGGCTTGCGATTGTGCAGAATTTGCCGCCTGACCAGTTGCATGACCAGCATGCAGCCGTTTATGTCGCGCTGTTGCTGGCTGAGGCAAACCAACTCGGCGGCGCACAGGAGTACATCGCGGCAGCCGAGAACGGAAAGATTTATCCAGAAGAGGAGAAATTGCTCGACGAAGCGAAAACAAGACTCGCGGCCACTTCTGCAGCTCCGTCGCCAGCGATTGCATCGACGCCGGTGGAGTTGAGCCCGACGCCTACGGCTTCGCAGCGTTGAAGCATCACCGCGCAAACAGCTGTGTTGTCGCTACCGCGCGCCACGCTTCCACTTCGGCACATGTTCGCGTAGGTGAAACGCAGCGGACGGCCCTAAGTGCATCGAAAGTAACTTCCGAAAACGGCACCTTAATCGAATCTGCCAATTGGCGACGCGCTGGAGCCGGCATTTTCATGTAGAGCAGGCTCAAGTGCGGTTTGAGCTCGTAGTGGGAGGAATCCTGCGCTGCGTCGCGAATGATTTCATTGAGTCGCCGCAGTTCTGTATTCAGCGCGAATTGCACAAAGAGCGTTTTGATGAACTCGCTGGAGTGACCGATCTCAAGCGCTTTGAGTTTGATTGGTTTGCAAACGCGCGCGGCTTGTGAGATCGCACCTCCAGCGGAATCTGCGCGATTCGATCCCACATGAACGGTCACGTGCGGCTCGAAGAGAGATGCGTCGTATCGCCGCGCGAGATCGTTGATCACTCCCTGAAAAAAGCTGCGCGCTGGCTCCGCCGGAATGAGCCAGTAAGCAATGACGATTCGTGTGGACACGCGAGGTTAACTCCACTTTTGCAGCTCGACGATGTTGCCTTCGGGATCTCGCGCATAGACAACGCGAAGGACACCGACGCCTGGTAATTCGGTTGTAGCAATCTTTCCGACGACCCCGCCACCAGCCGCAATCACTGCCTGCAACGCCTGGTCCACATCGTCAACCGCAAATGCAATGTGCCCGAACCCGCAGTGGTTCGCGGCTGGCATGCCGCGTTCAACGAGTTCATCATAGCTGAAGATCTCTAACGTCGGTCCATCCTGTTCGTACCCCGGCAGACGCAAATGAACCCCGGTAAGATGCGCGTTCCCAAGCGAGGTCACGCTATCAAGCCAAGAGCCGGACATATCGCGTTCGGGATCTTTGGGCTTGCATCCGAATACGTCGGTATAAAAGCGAACCAATCTTTTCCAATCTCTGGCAATCAGATTTGTGTGAACGTACTTGGCGGGTATTGGCATTGTCGTTCTTCCTCGGTAAAGTTTTAAATATTACAAGCACTCTCCTCATGTCATTCTGAGCGAAGCGAAGAATCTCTGATTGTTTCTGTACGGAGAAATAAATCGAGATGTTGCGCTACGCTCAATATGGCAGTGCTGTTTAATAGGTCGCTCTAACCCGTTATTTTCTTTTATGCCGACAAATGTTCTGGGAACAGAATTGAAATGTTGTTGCCGCAACCCGATGACCGGATTCTACCGCGACGGCTTTTGTCGAACAGGTCCGGAAGATGTCGGGCAGCACACCGTTTGCGTTCAAGTCACACAGGAGTTTCTGGATTTTTCCGTGCTCGATGGGAACGACCTGGTCACGCCGCATCCGGAGTGGGGTTTCCCCGGGCTAACACCGGGCGACAAATGGTGCGTCTGCGTCACGCGCTGGAAAGACGCACTGAATCACAACCGTGCCGCTCCTGTCGATCTGGAAGCCACCCATGCTTCGGCGCTCGAATTTGTCACGCTGGAAGAGCTTAGGGCGCACGCGTTGAAATAGGCTAGCGCACGCGCGGTTGAATCCCAGTGAGTTTGCCGCCACGCTAGAAGGAAATTGAAGCTTCCATTTAGTCTTTTCCTGGCGTTGCGGTACCTCAAACCGAAGCGCACGTTTCTGTCGATCATTACACTGATCTCGGTTCTTGGCGTGATGCTCGGCGTGACGGTGCTGATCCTTGTGATTTCGGTAATGACGGGGTTCGACCGGGAGCTACGCCAAAAAGTGATCGATTTCGATGCGCATATTCTCGTGAGCTCCGAGGACGTTTTGCGCGATTGGCGAACACTCAAAACGAAGATCGACAATACGCCGGGCGTCGTCGCGAGTGCGCCCTACATCCAAGGACCAGTGATCGTGGAATTTCAAAATCGGCGGCTCGCGCCGTTGATTCGCGGTATCGATCCCGCGCAGGAAGAAAAAGTCATCCCCCTCCAAAAATTCATCAAATACGGCAAGCTCGATCTGGAGGGTGAATCCACCGTGCTCGGGATTGAGCTCGCGCGAAAATTACAGGTAAGTGTCGGCGACAAGATTACGGTGTATTCGCCCGGTAATGTGGGTCAGATGCTCGACACCATTAAGAAACTCGAGAACGCCAAGGGCGAAGACGAAAAAAAGGTCGTCGACGAATTACGCGACGTGATCCTGCCAAAAGAACTAACCGTGACCGGTATTTTTGAGACCGGTCATTACTTGCACGATTCCGAGTTTCTTCTCGTTCCAGTTTATACCGGGCAGGAGTTATACGGTCTGGGTGACGCGTTGCACGGCATCACCGTCAAGACCGATAACCCCTACGGCGCCGAACGGGTCAAACAGGCGATTCAACAATTTCTCGAGCCGCCACAATATGCTCAGACGTGGATCGAGATGAACCGCCAATACTTTGAAGCAGTGCGGCTCGAGCGCACGGTAATGTTCTTTCTATTGTTCTTTATCGTCGTCGTGGCGGCATTCGGAATCATGAGCACGCTGATCACCGTGACCGTGCAAAAGCGACGCGAGATCGGAATCATGAAGGCGCTCGGAGCGAATATCGCGCAAATCATCTGGATTTTTCTCGGCCAGGGAACAGTCGTCGGTCTCTTTGGAACCCTTACCGGTCTGGGGCTTGGGATGACGTTGATTCGCTATCGGAACGAATTCAGTCACTGGCTCGCTTCGACGCTGCACATCGAGATTTTCCCACGCGAAGTCTATCAGTTTTCATCCATTCCCGCGGAAGTCATTCCGCGAGACGTTGCCATTATTTGCATCAGCGCCTTCTTTATCTGCTCAGTTGCCGCGCTGATTCCTGCCTACTTCGCCGCGCGCCTCGATCCGGTGAAGGCCCTGCGCTACGAATAGGGCTGTAGAGGCGCTTGCCGCGGCGAGCGCGCGTCTCCACCTCGGCGTTTGACACAAACGCCGCTACAACCTGAGGAAGGCTTCAAGCACGCGAGATGCATAATGATATCCTTCCGGCCACTCGCTTTGACGCGGGCCGGCAAAATTGAGAATCTCGATCTTGTGCTTGCGCACAAAATCGAAAATCAATTTCGCCGCGTCTTGTGCCGGAACCCGTGATGCGTCGATCAATTCGTATGGCCGTTGTAACTCTTGGCAAAAGCAGACTGTTTGCCCGGTGCCGCCGCCAAGTTTCCCCGGGCAAATGATGGCGGTTCCATCTGAATCTTTGACGTTCTGAAACGTACGCTCACTAAACCCGCCAGATTCCAACTCCTGAAGTGGATACCGAGCCGGTATCCTGCCGAATTCGTCAAGGCGCCCGGCCGGACACCACCCGCCGCACTCCATTACGTGCTTTAGCGCTACGTCGAGCGCCGCGCGATCA
Source organism: Verrucomicrobiota bacterium (assembly GCA_003217895.1). Taxonomy (GTDB): domain Bacteria; phylum Verrucomicrobiota; class Verrucomicrobiia; order Chthoniobacterales; family UBA10450; genus Udaeobacter. Next base: position 32,809 of record QHMS01000205.1, on the reverse strand, counting down.
ACGCCTGTCTGCCCACCCGAAATTATTTTCACCTTCCGTCGCGAGGCATTTAGTCGCCGGTCGGAACAATGTCCGCGCGCTCGACCATCAAGATCACCGTTCGTTCAGGCGCGCGGGTCCGATGGCGCACACCTTTGGGCACAACGAAGCCTTGGCGTGGCAAAAGATCGACGGTGCGATCTTCGAGATCGATCAGAAAACGTCCGTCCAGAACAAAGAAGAATTCATCAATCTCTTCATGTTCATGCCAGTGATACTCGCCATGGACTACCGCCATCCTGACGACCGAATCGTTCACTTTGCAAAGCGTCTGATTGTACCATTTGTCCTTGCAGGCATCAGCCAGCTTCTGCACATCGATCAATTCAAGCGGCCCGTGCAGAATGTTGAGGTAAGTCTTGTACGGAAAATCTTGCGGCGACTTGCCAGATTTCATGGTTCAAAATTTACTCTTCGCCGTCAAAATAATCAGTTTCCCGACCTTTTATGACGACGCGATTCGTCGCTGATGATTTGTTTACTTTCCACTTCCCGCTCTCGGGATAATAGGCCGATTCGCCTATCGGGTTGTCTGCGATCACATAATAAACGAGGTCTGCCTCGCCAGAGTTAATCAGTTGATGCGGTTCGTCAGGTCCAAAGATGAACGCATCACCAGCCACGACCTTGGTCGTACCATCTTTATGTCGGACAGTTCCCTCACCCGAAATAATCAAGTAAAGCTCCCATTGCGCCGAGTGTGCGTGGTAAGGAAAATTTGGTTTGCCAGGAGGCACGCGACTCCATTCCAGATCGAAGGGATGACGCTTGGATAAATCGAGCGACGCAGGCTCGCGCCCAAGCGCTTCAGAGATTCCCTTGAAAGAGACGGCATACTTTCCGCCAGGTGACTGCCATGCCTCTTCTTTGATCTCATTGATATTAACCTTTTTCATGACTGTCGATTCACCGTAGACCTCGCTGAGTTCGCAGAGCAAAACCTAAATCTTTATCCGTGTCCTCTTCCCCGGTGAAAAATCATTCTTCGCCATCGAAATAATCGGTCCCAGTTCCTTTCATGATCACTTCTTCTGATCCCTCTTTCGCCACCGCCCATTTGCTACTGTCCGGATAATAACAGGAATCACCGGTTGCGCCGCCGCTCCTCGGATTATCGGCGATCACGTAATAAACAAAATCTTCGTCGCCAGCGTTAGTTAGCTGATGCGCTTCGCCCGGCTGAAAGAAAAACGCATCACCCGGGCCGACTTCAGTTGTCCCATCCTTGTCGCGCACGCTGCCGCGACCAGAGACGACGAGATAAAGCTCCGATTCCGCCGCGTGCGCGTGATAAGGACAAAGCGATTTGCCCTTGGGAATTCGCACCAGGGCGAGATCAAATGGGTGCCGCTTCGATAAATCCAGCGATTCCGGCTCGCGTCCGAGCGCAATCGAAATATTCTTCGACACGCGTCCAAACTTTCCCTTCGGCGATTTTCAGTAAGGGCGCGACGATAAAAAATGTTATCAGCGCCAGGAGCGTTGTGGCGATCGAAACGCCCATCGGCAAGTAACCGCCGTTAACTAATCCGAGATAACACATCGGCACCCCGCCCATCCAAACGATCACGCCGCAGATAAATGCAAGGCCCATTTGTGACCCACGCCAACTGGAGATCCCGAGCCGATAGACAGCACACAACACGAACGCGAAAACAAAATCGGAAACAAATTGAAGGATCGCGTGCACCAGGGGCGAAAAAGGTGAATGCATCGGCGGCGGCGCGACCGCGACTGCTTGTTCCCACATCGAGCCGAGCAAGAAAACATTCCCCGCCCAACCTGTGAGATTGAGCACGAAACCGATTACGAAGCCTGCAATGATAAATCGCAGCATGAGTTTATTTCTTAAACGCCGCCAAATGGCCGTCTTGCCTGCAAGCCTTGGCCCTCGTCAATGGTTCTACAGTCACCTTGCGTATTATTCGGACTCAAGTCGCTTTCTCGTCATAATTGAAAAGACGGCGATGCCTGCCCAGATGAGGTTCACAAATGTGGAAGGATAAGAACCATAAAAAATGGTGTTTGCGGCCAGCAGAAGACTGCCGCTGATATTAAGCAGTTGATACGCAGCCGAGTTTCCTTCCAACTTCTTATGGGAAACCATCGCATAAGCGACAAGGAGCGCCGCGGCTCCCACCCATCCGACTCCATCAAACCAAACTTGGTTGTTCATCTTCGATAATTCTGTGCCATAGCGGATTACATCATATCTGCGATTTCTTCGGCAGCTTTTGTTTAAGTTTTTCGAGAGGCTCAAAGAGGTCGCCGCATTTTTCGACGCGGGCAAGGACCTCGCCGGAGCGGAACCTCAAAAGCTCTGCCTTTTTCTTTTTGAGGCAGTTTTCGACTTCCTCCCAGCTGACCGGAGTTGAGACTGTCGGTTCTTCTCTCGCGCGGAGTGAATAAGCGCAGATGGTGGTTTTGTGTTCGTCGTTCTGGCTCCAATCGACGAACACTTTGCCTTTGCGCACCGCCTTGGACATGTTCGAGGTCACAAGATCGGCATGTTCGTGCTCCAGATACTGGGCAAGCGCTAACGCCAAGTTCTTGGTCTTGTCGTAGGCAAGTGCCGTATTCAGCGGTACATAAACTTGGAGGCCTTTCGATCCGCTAGTCTTTGCAAACGATCTCAGTTTCATTTGGCCTAACAAATCGCGAAGCCACAACCCGACCTGGCAGCATTGGACAATGTTCGCAGGCGCGCCGGGATCGAGATCGAACACCATCATCGTCGGGCGTTCGATGTTATTTTGGCGCGAGAGCGAAGTGTGCAACTCGAGATCGGCCAGGTTCGCGGCCCAGACAAGCGTCGGCAGATCGTTGGCGAGGCAATAGTGCATCGTCCGCTGGTTGCCTTCGCTCCATACTTTTGCTGTCTGCACCCACTTCGGTCGATGCGACGGGCAATTCTTCTCATAGAAGAATTCGCCTTCGACGCCATCCGGATAGCGTTTCATAGTGAGCGGCCGATCCTTCAAATGCGGCAAAAGCACAGACGCGATCCGAATGTAGTAATCGATCACCTGACCTTTGGTAAATCCGACCTTCGGATAAAGAACCTTGTCCAAGTTCGATACCTGAATCTTGCGATCTTCAACGACGAGTTCAGCCTTGCTTGGCATGGGTGAAGCAAACGTTCAACGTCCAACGCCCAACGTCCAACGTCGAATTCAGGAGATGATTAGGCAAAGAAACGCTCGGGGGAGAGTATCGGCTTGGGCTTGCAGATGCGCGCGACGCAATGCTCCCAACTTTCGTGTCCGCTGAGGATTTCAATTTCGACCCGCAGGAAATAAATCGGCACTTTCACTTCCGCTTCAGGCAAATGCGGCATTCGCACCGAGTCTTTCTCGGTGGTCACAATCATTGCCAGGTCGCGACGGACACAACGCTTGATGAAGCCGATCAGTTCCGCCTCGGTGTAATAGTGATGATCGATGTAGCTCTTCGCGAGATCCACGCGCCCCCCGAGCTTTTGCAAAGCGTCCTCAAAGCTTGCGGGCGCGGCGATCGCGCAGAGCGAGGCGATGAACGTGTCCCGCAAAGCCTCAAGCGGCAATCGTTCACCCGTAAAAACATTTTGGAGATAGAGCGGTTTATGGGCGCATTCAATGACTTCCGCGGTGCGATTGTAACGCCGGATGCGTCTCATCAGCTCGAAATTAGGCTCGCCGGTGTTTTTTGTGATAAAGATATAGCTGGCGCGGCGAAGATTGCGCGGCATTTCACGCAGCGTGCCCCGAGGAAGCAAGAATTCGTTCCCGAAAGGCGCTTGTCGATCTACGAGCACCATGTCCAGCCGGTGTTTGAGATGGAGATACTGAAATCCATCATCGAGCAGCAATGTATCGACCCGCCATTTGTCGATGGCGAACCGCCCGCTTTTGACCCTGTTTTTGTCCACGAGCACGATTACGTCCTTCAAGTTGTGCGCGAGCATGTAAGGCTCGTCACCGGCGGTCAGCGAATCGAGCAGCAATGATTTGCCATCGGAGACAATGCGGGGAGGGTCCGAGTCTCCGCGAAGCCAGCTTCGCCAGTTTCGCTTGCGCGGCACGCTCTTGTAACCGCGGCTCAGGATAGCAATGCGCCGTCCACCCGCCTGCAAAGCGCGGGCAAACTTTTCAACAATCGGCGTCTTGCCCGTCCCGCCCACGGTAAGATTGCCGATACTGATGACCAGACAGCCTAGCGTGCGTTCGCGGAAGACTCTTTTGCGATAGAGATAAAGCCGTAGCTGGACTACGCGGTCGTAAACGAATGAGAGCGCGTAAAGAATTCCGCGAAGCACCGACGCTCGAACACCATGACGGCGCTCCAGAACAACGTCGATGCCAAACTCCTCTAATTTTTCAAGTCGGCGGCCCATTCGAAAAACGGTGATCAGTGATCAGTAATCTAATCGGGTGATCGGATAACACATGCTCCACGATTGTCAGCGTGCGTGATGATTACGCGCGAGGAGATCGATCCTGCCGCGCGTTTCATCGCGGCGCCGATTCGATCCCGATCTTGCAACGTAATTGCACAAATTGTCGATCCGCTGCCGCTGAGGAAGGCACCGAGTCCGCCAGCTTTCTCAACGGCCGCGACCACCCTTGGAAGAAATGGAACCAATTTTACGCGAAACGGTTGGTGAAGATGGTCGGCAAAAACGCCGCGCAGTTTTTTGTAATCTTGTGATACGAAAGCCGCCGTAAGTGCACACGCATTTGCACAATTCTCCACTGCCTCGACGTGTGAAATCTCTGAAGGCAGAACATTTCGCGCTTTCGAAGTTTGAATCTCAAGCTTGGGAACCAAGAGAACGAAATGCAATCGCGGCGAGACTGCGAAGCGCTGAATGCCAGGGTGTGTGTCCCTCTTGCCCTGCGCCACCGAGACGGTCGCCCTACTTTGCACTAAAGTGAACCCGCCGAAAGTTGCGGGCGCGGCGTTATCAGGATGTCCTTCTAATTGGGCGCATAACTGGAAAATCTTCAATTGATCCAGTGGGTTTCCGCTTAGCCGGTTGAGTGCAAGCAAGATGCCGACGCGAATGGTTGCACTGCTCCCCAAACCACGCGACCGCGGAATTTGCTCCACAATTGAGCAGGAAAAGAAAAACGCGGCGCGGCGCGCCTTTTTGAAAAATCGATCCGCTGCCTCACAGACAATCGGCGGATGAAAACGCTGACGCGACGCACTGCTGCGAGCTATGGTGATAGTATTGTAGATGCGCAGGGCAACACCGAGACAATCAAAGCCAGGACCGAGATTGGAAGTGCTCGCGGGAACGCGAATGGTAATTTGTTCCATAGATAAGTCCGCCGCATCAGGGTGCGCGCGACGATGCCCTACGATGCGGCAGTGTAGCAACGCGGCCTCGGGCGGCAACCGATCCGTTGCGCGATGCCGATTCGAAGTATGCGGTTGGAGACGACACGAAAAATGAATTTTGGGTGGATTGATCCCGCATTACTTCGAGATTTTCAGGCAGAGGGAACCGACTCCCACCGACTCTGTACGATGGAGGATGGCTGGGTGGAACGCTTCGGACGCGACGTCCTCATCTCTTTCAAAAGAGTGTTGACCCGCCAGCGCCTTCTCACAGAACTGGAATCGTGGGCCGGCTCTGTCAGCTTTCAGTTCCGACATATTTTCGCAAGATTCGTCCCTCGCAAAAGTGAACAGCGGAAACCGCCGCGTGTTATATTTGGTCACCCCGGCGAAAATTTGCAGACAATCGCTACCGAGCGACATCTTAAATTCGGCATCGATTTCGGGACGGGCTATTCCCCAGGCCTCTTCCTGGACCAAAGAGAAAATCGCCGCTACGTGCACCATATTGCACCGAGACGATTGCTCAACTGCTTTGCGTACACCTGCTCGTTTTCTGTCAGTGCGGCATCCAGGGAGGCGACTACCCTTAACATTGACGTTTCCAAGAAATATCTGACGCGCGGACGCCAGAATTTTGCGCTGAACAATTTGCCAACCATGGACCACCGCTTCATCGCGGATGATGTGAGGGCGGTGCTGCCGCGCCTAGCGCGGAGAGGCGAGAAATTCGACGCAATCATTCTCGATCCGCCAACCTTTTCACGTTCACCGGGAGCAAAAACGTTCCATGTCGAAGAGGATTTCGAAAAGTTGCTGATTGATGCTCTCGAACTGGCAGAGCGAGACAGCCACGTCTTGCTTTCGACCAATTGCTCTGTAGTGCGCGAGCATGCACTGGAAGTGATGGCGCGCTATTGCCTAAAAGCAACGCGCCGGGCCGCTATATTTCATCGGTCGTCCCAACTGCCTGATTTTCCGCCGGGTGCGGGCGCAAGCTCGATTTGGCTCGCTCTGCGTTGACAGACGCTGCGCTAAAGGAACATAGATATCCCCTCTGTGCGCCCAACGGGTATGTTGCCCCTTGTTGGTCGAGCGGTTTCCAAAACCGATGGGCGCACAGGCTGAAAGCCTATGTTCCGACTTGCTTTGCGTTGACAGTCCCATGCGCGCAATACAGGATTGCGATGCGAATTATTAAACGAAATGAAACAGTCATCTGCCGAGGTAGCGGCCGAACTCCCGGAACGTGGAGCGCAATGGGTGAAAGACCAAATCGAGGCGGTTCTCACCGAAACGGAAAGTTATGTGCAGAAAAAACCAGCAGAATCTCTTCTGTGCGCGTTTGCGGCTGGCTACATTCTGAATCGCCTCCCGCTCGGCAAAGTTCTGGGCGGTCTTTTTAGACTGCTCGTGTTCGCGTTAAAACCAGCGATTTTGATTTATGGCGCTGCCAAGCTGTATCAGGCGGGCCAGGAAGAGAACTAGGTAAGGGCGATTGACCTCAATCGCCTTCGGCTTAATCGAAGCAATCTTATTCTTCCAATGTGAAACCGATTTTTAGCGTTACCTGCCATTCAGCCACTTTACCGTCGTCGATGTATCCTCGGGTCTCCGTTACCTCGAACCATCGCATGCTGCGGACTGTCTTTTTGGCGCGTGCCAGCGCATTTTGCACAGCCTCCTCGAATCCGTTCTGCGACGAACCAACTATCTCAATTTTTTTGTAAACGTGATGGGGCATAGGGTCATTATTTCGCAGCTCGCAATGGAATACAATAAAAAGCCTGGGAGGTTTGTAGGTAGGGATGCTGCGCAGCGGCGGCCGGCTGGCGCCGCGCGCCGACCCTGCCAACTACGAAATTTGCTTTACAAACCTGTTTGAACTCCGGCAGCCTCGCGTTGTGCGAAAATCGGTCGCTATTTGCGCATTGGGTGTAGCTGCTCTCTCCTGCGCGCGCGCTCAGGACCAAGAACGCAAGCTCATCGATCGCCTGCTCAAGCCGGAGATGACACTGCAAAACGCGGCGCAAAACAAAAAATTCATCGGCGATCGAACCTCGTCGATGAACAAGCACGCAAGCGTGGGAACGTTCTACGTCCAGAAGAAATCGAATTCCAAAACGTTTTCAGCCACGGGAGAGTTCTCCACCGGGCAATTCCTTTCGCAGCCGTTCCACAGCAAACATAACAAATTCGAGACTTCATCACCCCAAGGCGTGGCAAATTCCCAGCCTGCGTATGCGAACCAGAACGCTCGCGGCGTTCGCGACGCTTCGCAGTCTGGGAAGAAAGTTCCCGTTCGCGCGTACGCAGAGAACCGGCCGTTCCTGGACGAAGGCAAAAGTCAAAAATCGCTCAACAAGCAAAATGCGCCGCTCACGATCGAGCAGGTGCGCGAGTTGCTGAACAAAAACAAGTAGCACGATCACTGGATCGCTATTCTGTCTTTGAGCATGCAACCAGAAGAAGCTTTCGCGTTCTTAAAACGAGGCGCCGCGCAGATCATTAGCGAGGATCAGCTGCGCGACAAAATCGCGCTCGGCCGACCGTTGCGCGTAAAGCTGGGCGTCGATCCCACGACATCCGATATTCATCTTGGCCACACCGTTGTTCTTCGAAAACTACGACAGTTTCAGGAGCTGGGTCATCAGGCGATTCTCATCATTGGCGATTTCACGGGAATGATTGGCGATCCGAGCGGTCGCTCTGTTACGCGGCCGCAATTGACGCATCAGGAAGTGATCGCAAATGCGGCAACCTATCGCGAGCAGGCATTCAAAATCCTTGATCCCGCACGCACCGAGACAGTGTGCAACGGCGATTGGTTCCGAGCCATGTCATTCGAAGATGTCATTCGGCTGAACAGCCGCGTAACGTTGCAGCAATTGCTGCAGCGCGAAGATTTCAAGGCACGGATCGATAAGCAGCAATCGATTCGCGCACACGAAATTCAGTACCCAATTATGCAGGGCTGGGATTCGGTGATGGTAAAAGCGGATGTCGAACTCGGGGGAACGGATCAGCTATTCAACATCTTAATCGGGCGCGATTTTCAAAGAGAAGAGGGCTTGCCGCAACAGGTCGTTTTCCTCGTCCCGATCCTCGAAGGATTGGATGGCTCCAAAAAAATGAGCAAGAGCTTCGGGAATTTTGTGGCGGTCAACGAGTCTGCCTCAGACATGTTTGGGAAATTGATGAGCATCTCGGATGAGTTGATGGCGCGTTATTATGAATTGCTACTCGGGCGCGCTGCGCCGGCTGGCATGCGCCCGCTCAACGCGAAAAAGCAGTTCGCCTTCGAAATCGTTCAAACGTACCACTCGGCTGCGGTCGCCCAAAAGACCCTCGATGAATGGAATACCCGCTTCAGCAACCGCGACCTGGAACACGCCAATCTGCCTGCGTTTTCAGTAAGCGGTCTCAAGCAACATGACCTTGTGACACTGGTCTGGAACGCCTACCGCGAAGCGTTTGACCTCGAAAAATCGCGAAGCGAAGTCTCACGATTGATCAAACAGGGAAGCGTCGAACTGGACGGACAGAAGATTCGCGACCCCAAAGCAGTGATCAAACTCAAATCGGGTCAGATTCTTCGTATCGACAAAAGGCACGCGGTGCGTGTTGCATAAGCGTCTGCGTACAGCAAAAGAGCCACGCAAGCCCCCCCGAACTTACGTGGCTCTTGGATCTTCCGCCTCCTCAGGCTGTCGCCGTTTGGAGAACGGGCATGACCCGCGCGTGATCCAGATAACTGGCAGCGATGCCCTCGAAGTGCGCGCGGATGCTGCGCAGTTCCGCAGTCAGAAAGCTGTCCACAAAATGCAAACGCCGGTCGAGCCAGGCAAACAGTTTGTTCTTGATGTCGTAGTGAACCGCCAGGGTGACCTCTGTGCAGTTTGGGCGAATCTCAGCGAAATCAACGATGCCCATCAGCTCAATATTCCCGCCCACGGATTCGAACGCATACTGATCCGGCGAGTCGCCATCGACCGATAGAAGCACCGTATGCGCCTCGAAACCGAGCGGGCCGCGAAAACTGAAATCGACCGTCTTGGATGACGTCACCGTTGCACGTGTCACCATCAGAAACTGACGTCGGTATGATTGAATGCTGGCCAGGCGAGCTTTGCGATGCTGGGCGGATTGTGTTCGTTTTCGTTACAATCCTGTATCAACTGAAAACGTTAATGTTCCCTAGTCGAATCGACCATGCGTCGCCAGTCAACCGGGAGTTCCTTCAGGTTTTCTCCTAGTTTAGAAAGCAACGACACGTTTAGAATTTTAATTAAAATGTCGGCATTGGTCGCCGTAGCAATGTTGTCATTCATTCCCGGAGCGGACATCAATGCGACGCCGAGCAACGCAAATTGTTTCCGGCAATACATGGAGAGACTCACGCGACGTGTGCCACGCGCTCGGACGCGCCCGTCGAACGATTGGTGCGAATCGTTTGAACCATTGACCGGAAAATTTTCGCGCCATCTGCGCTGCCGAGCCGCGCATCGGAGGCGCGATCAGGATGAGGCATCAAGCCAAAAACATTCCGTTCGCGATTGCAAATGCCAGCAATGTTCTCAATTGACCCATTCGGATTTGCGTCTGAAACGATCCGCCCTTTTCCGTCCGTGTAGCGCAAGATCACCTGCTTATTGGCGTTCAACTCACTCAAAGTTTCCGCATCAGCGAAAAAACAACCTTCGCCGTGAGCTACAGGGAGGCGCAGCAGTGTCCCTTTCGGGCAGCCGTGAGTGAACGGCGAGTCATCCATTTCCACACGAGTCGTGACCATGTCACACACGAAACGCAGCGAACGATTCCGCACCAACGCGCCCGGCAAGAGGCCAGCCTCACACAGGATTTGAAACCCGTTGCACGTGCCCAGCAGGAGTTTGCCAGAGTGCGCCGCGCTGACGACCGCTTTCATGACCGGCGAGAAACGAGCGATAGCTCCACAACGAAGGTAATCCCCGTAGGCAAATCCGCCGGGCAGCACGATCGCGTCAAAATCATCGAGCGAGGTTTCCTTGTGCCAGACGTACTCGGCACGTAATCCATCCAAGCCGTTAATACCAGCGACACAATCCTGATCGCAGTTTGAGCCGGGGAACCGGATGACGGCGAAATTCATGTCCATCTAACGTGCCGCAGCGCGCTGCTCGGCGTGATAATCATTCACCACCAGGCAGGCGTGGATGATTCCTGGAATCCAGCCGAGCAAAGTTAAAATGAGGCTGAGAAAGAAGCTGCCAATGCGACCGGTCATAAGCACCGCCAGCGGCGGCAGCACCACGCAGAAAAAATATCGCAGCGCTTTCATCACGAACCCTTCTTGCTCTTACGCTTCGTCTTACTCTTCTGTAATTGGGCGTTCGACACTTTCCGACTTCTGGCTCCTGACGTCCGAGCTTCGCCTTCGGATCGCCGCAGCTCGTAATCTTCAATCACTGGATTCGACAGCAAATCGCGGCAAAGACGATGCAACCGGGATTCGAGCTCCCCGTCTTGTCCCTTAATATCGATCTCCATGTACTTGCCGATCCTCACGCTGCGCACCTCTGGCATTCCCAGGTGCCGCATCGCATCACGGACTGCGTTGCCTTGCGGATCGAGCACTGCCGCCTTTGGCATCACAATCACTTTTGCTTTCATCATTTCCCGATATTTGTCGGCCACTACGCGGATAAGCGCAATCGTCTAAGCTCCGTTCATCTGTAGAGATTCTTACTTCAAGATCAAAACCTCGAGTGTTCCATCGCGACGGAGCACGTTCACTCCGACGTCGCCTTCATCGTGTCTGGTGAGCAGAAGATCGACTCGAGCATCTCCTACTTTCAGATCGCGAATGCTCACCTTGGGAAGGAATGCCGGCAAAACCGGCTTGGAAAATACCACCGTCTGTTCGGGCGCCGACACGCTTAAGCCGAGGCAAGCTTCGAGCAAAAGAAAGATTGCACCCGACGCCCAAGCCTGCGGTGCGCACGCTACAGGATAGAGCGTTGGAGATTCACCAGAACGCCTGGGAAAGCCACAAAATAGTTCCGGGAGACGATGCAGATCGAAGAAAAGACTGGCGTCGAGCAAACCTGCGAGGACCATCGCCGCGGACTCTTTTAATCCATATCGCGCGAATCCCGCCGCAATCAAAGCGTTATCGTGCGGCCAGACCGATCCATTGTGATAGGACATGGGATTGTAGCGTGCCTCACTTGTAGCCACCGTGCGGATCCCCCATCCGGAGAACGAGATTTCGTCTGTGAGAGTCGTCGCGACGAGGCGCGCCTGTTCCGGTCTGGCGAGACCGGCGAAAAGACAATGCCCTGCGTTCGACGTTCGCACTCGGCAGGGCTGCTTGCTACCATCGAGCGCAATGGCGTACGTCGAAAGATCTTCGCACCAAAAGGCTTTCTCGAACCGGCTACCGAGCGCCTGTGCCTGCTTTGACAACTCTCGTGATCGTACAGCATCGCCGAGAATTTTTGCAAGCTCGCTCGCCGCGCCCTTTGCCGCATACACGTAACTTTGCACTTCACATAAGGCGATGCTGCCTTCGGCTGCGGTGCCGTCCTTATGGAAAATCGCGTCGTGAGAATCTTTCCATCCCTGATTAGCGAGACCGTGTTTAGACTTGCGCGAATATTCCACGAAGCCGTCGCCATCCGAGTCTCCGTAACGATCGATCCACTCAAGCGCCCGCTCCACGTGCGGCCAAATTGATTCGATGAACGCGCGGTCGCCCGAGCGTTTGTAGTACGCCCCGGCGAGCATGACAAAAAGCGGCGTCGCATCGATGCTGCCGTAGTAGCGCCTAAATGGGATCTCGCCCAGAGTAGCCATTTCGTCCTCGCGGAACTCGTGCAATATCTTGCCCGGCTGGGCATCTTGCTCAGCGTTATCAGTGTCGGCTTGGTTGGCTGCCAGATACGCCAGGACACCACGGGCTACAGATGGGTCAAACCACAGACACTGGAGCGCGGTGATAATTCCGTCCCTTCCGAACACCGTGCTAAACCACGGAACACCCGCGTAAGGATACGGCCCATAGGACGTTTCGGTCCGCATCATGTGGAGATCGGCGAGCGAACGGTTTAGCCAATCGTTGAACTGTTCGTTTCCGGTAAAAATCTGGGGCTCTCGCTCGCGCACGCGTTCGAGCGCGCTCGCCGCCTCCTCAACGGCACTTTCGTAGCAAGGCGTGACCTTGTTTCGTGAATCGCCATCCACTTCGCATGCAATCGCGCACCGGTAGGTGGCTTCTTTACCAGGTTCCAGATGGATTAGAAACGCGGCGACGGAATGGTTCAGCCGGGTAGGCGGCGGATCGAAAACAATTCGTGTCCTGCGAAGGCGATTGTCCAATCCTTCGTACCCGAGCAGGAGTCCGTCCTTCGTAACCTGCGTCTCCAAGCGTCGGCCGCGACGTTCTCGATTCATTCCGCGCAGTTCGAAAATGTCGGCAAAATCAGCATCGAATTCGATTGCGAAAGAAATATCGACCGCTGCGCGTCCGTAGTTATGGACTCGAAGGCGTTCGTGACATGTTCTCTGCCAAAGAATTTTCGAGCGAAAGAAGTGCACTGTTCCCCGCGGAACTACGATCTCGCTGTCGCGCCAAACGTCGGGGTTAGTGGCGTCCACAGCCATAACGGCGTTGTCCTCTCGCACTGTGGAGCTGAGTAGCAGAGGCCGATCTTTTCCCAGCTTTAACGTCAACCGCGACAAGAACCGCGTGTCCTGGTAATACAGCCCGAGTTCGCCGGTGCCAAGCGTCTCGATGTCGCCAAACCGGTCGAACACAGCGAAGGTGTCCCCCTGCTTCAACACGCGCCTGCGAACGTCCACACGGGGGGACGACGAACGGATGTAGAACTCGTCCCGAATGCGAATGACTTCTCCCCTGGCCATTATGCAGCCTCCGATACTTTGTCTTGTTCGCCACAGGACGAATCCGCCGTAGCGGACTTTCCACCGATCAGGCACTCATATACTTTTATGTAATCGTGGGCCATCCGCGTCGCCGTGAAACGCTCTTCAAAAACTTCGCGACACCGTTTTCGGCTCAATTCCGGTATGCGCCGAACCGCTTCCACCGCGTCTTCCAGTCCCTCGACGATAAAACCCGTGTGGCCCTCTTCGATCACCTCCGGCACCGCGCCATCACGATACGCAATCACTGGCGTGCCACAGGCCATTGCTTCAATCATCACAAGCCCGAACGGCTCCGGCCAGTCGATCGGCAAAAGCAGAGCACGAGCATTTCCCAGGAATTCGTCCTTCTCGCCTTCGCCGATCTCGCCGATAAACTCAACCAATGATTCGCACAGCAGTGGCTTGATCATGCTCTTGAAATAGCGCTTGTCCACTGGATCCACCTTGGCCGCAATCTTAAGCGGAATCTGGACGCGTTTGGCTATTTCGATCGCTCGGTCCACTCGTTTTTCTGGGGAAATTCGTCCCACAAAAGCAAGATAACTTCCTGGCTCTGGACGGAACTGGTAGAGGTCAGCCGGCAGCCCATGGGAAACCGTCGCCTGCCATTTTGCCCACGGCAAAGGCCCCCGCTGGGCGTTCGAGATCGAGATGACCGGCATGTCTCGAAATTCCTGGTACAACGGAACCAGATCAGGAATATCCAACCGGCCATGCAACGTAGTCACATGCGTGATCGGCTGACGCCGGCTCAGCGGAAAATGCAGATAGTCAACGTGGAAATGAACAATGTCGAACTCTGCTGCACGCTGGAACACGCGTTCGAGCATCACCGTCTGGTGGGCCAGTTTGTCGATGCACTGGTTGTCCAAACGCAACGAGCGCTGGCATCCCGCCACCAGCCGCGCCTTGGTCACCGAGTCTCCGCTCGCGAAAAGCGTCACCTCGTGACCTTGGTGGACCAGTTCCTCGGTGAGGTACGATACAACCCGTTCCGTACCTCCGTAATATTTCGGCGGTACGCTTTCAAAAAGCGGCGCCACCTGAGCAATTCGCATAACGATCCCCATCCTCCTTGAATATCAACTTAATTAGAAATTTTCGCCCTGACCCAAGCAGGTCAAATCAGAACTGCGCGAATCGAAACGCGCTGTTCGCGTCGCGAATAACGTCGCCCGGCTTATTATATTCGCTTAAAATGAGGGAAACGGGCGCATGTAATTTCGCTTCACGGAAGCTCGCTTGGGAATATGCCAGCTCGTCGTGTCAATCTAACGAGCCAAAGGGCTACGATTCGAGTGACACCGCTTCGCGCATTACGTCGCTTGGCTTTTTATCCTCGCGCAACCCGAGGAAAACGGGCGCACGCAATTTCCCATCGCGCGTCCACTCTGCGAATTTGATTTCACAGACGAACACCGGTTTGATCCAGTGCATCTTGCGCATCAGCGATGGCGTGATCCCCTGGATCCATTGGCCGTTTTGTTTTGACGGGAGATCGACGAACGGACAATCCGCGCGTTCTTCGTCCCGAAATTTCTTGTGCAAGACAGCCAATAACTTTGTCGTAAATCCCGTGCCAACCTTGCCGGCGAAGACAAGCTTTTTGTTCTCGTAGTAGCCAACCAAAATTGCGCCGAAATGTTTACGCGCGCCTTGCGGTGGCGTGTATCCGCCAATGACAAATTCCTGTTGTGCGACGCATTTGAGCTTGATCCATGCGCCGCTCCTTCGTCCGGGTTCGTAAACGGAGTTGCGTTGCTTGCCGATAATTCCTTCCAGACCGCGACGCTTCACTTCTTTGAGAAGGCGTTCGGCAACGTCGCCAATCGCACCCGAGTAACGGATTAGATCACCTGTGCCTCCGCAGAGTTTTTCCAGAACGCTTTTGCGCGCCTCAAGCGGCAGCCCAACCAAGCTTTTGCCGTCGAGCTGGAGCAGATCAAATGCATAGAAATAACTGGGCGATTTTCGATCTTCCATCTCGCGCGCTTGCAGGAGTTGGAACGAGGAACGACCCTCCTCGTCGAGCGCAACCACTTCGCCATCGATCACACATTCGTGCGCCGGCAAATTCTTCATCGCCTCAACAATTTCCGGGAAACGCGCGCCCAATTCATTTTGATTTCGCGACAGCAACGAGACTTTTTTATCCGCCTTAAGCGCGATTAGCCGGATTCCATCGAATTTGAGTTCGTAAAGCCAGTCGCCCGTAACCGGTGGTTCCTTCACCAGCTTCGCTTTCATCGGCTCGACGAAGCGCGCTCTTGCCGAAGGCAACTCTGGCAAGGATGCGATTGTAGAGTGGCCGCTTCGGCTGCGTGGCTTTTCGACAGGCAAGAGACCCACCTTCGCCGAAGCTACGGCGGGCAAGTGCGCCTGCCCTACAGCTTCATCGTTTGTCTTTTTTTTTATGGCATCGCGAATGCGCGCCTTAAATCGCGACGTGGCGCTCGCATCTTTTTCGTCGCGATTGGACTCCCACTCCGCGTCGCGCGCGTCAGCAATCTGTTTCATCGTGCGCTCGGTCTTGACGGAATGGTCGTCGAGTTTTTTCGACGGCGGCTTGGCGTCCGCGCCTGTTTTCAAGATCAGCCACTGATTTTTTGCATCATCACGCCCGCGAATCCGCACGAGGGTCCATTCGCCTTTAGCTTTTTCGCCATCAAGAACGAGGTGGAGCTTGCCGTCCCGCAATGATTTCACGGGTTGTTCTCCGTACACATAGTAGCTCCCGCGATCCCATACCATCACTGTCCCGCCGCCATATTGGCCCTCTGGAATGACGCCTTCGAAGTCCTCGTATTCGATTGGATGATCTTCCACTTCTACCGCAAGATGTTTTTCACCTCGCTTCCAGGAAAGTCCTTTTGGCAGCGCCCACGATTTCAGCACACCATCCATCTCCAGTCGGAAATCGTAGTGCAGACGGCGGGCGTCGTGTTTTTGAATCACAAAGCGCGATGCGCCTTTAACTTTTTTAGGCAGCGGTTTGCCTGCCGGTTCAGCCGTCTTCTTGAAGTCGCGTTTCCGTTTGTATTCCTCGAGGGCCATGTCTAGACAACCTACCCACGGATCAGTTAGCTGCACGCGCAGTTGTAGAGGCGCTTGTGCCAAGCGCCTAGCTTAGACTTGCAAGTTCGACGTTCGCCGCGGCGAACGCCGCTACGACAGTCCTACCCCTCGCTAGGCAACGGCTCCCCAACGAGATAGCGGACAAAGCGGCGAATCACGATGTTCTCGCCTAACTCTGCAATCTTGGCTTTTAGGAGGTCACCGATGGTTTCGTCCGGATTTTTGATGAATCCTTGCTCGAGCAGACAAACGGTGCTGTAAAATTTGTCGAGCTTTCCTTCGACCATTTTCTCCACCACATTTTCCGGTTTCCCTTTTGCCTGTGCCTTGTAAATCTCGCGCTCGGCTTCGATGCGGTTGGCCGGAACATCTGCGCGGCTGACATACTGTGGTTCCGCTGCGGCAATATGCAGAGTAATGTCTTTCACGAATTCGCGGAAATTCTCGTTCCTCGCTACAAAATCGGTCTCGCAATTCACCTCGACAAGCACTCCAACCTTGCCTTGAAGATGAATGTAGGCGGCAACGATGCCTTCCTTCGTTACGCGCGCAGCTTTTCTGCCGGCAGCAGCGACACCTTTCGTGCGCAAGATTGTTTCGGCCTTCTCAAGGTCGCCGCCGCTTTCGATAAGGGCACGCTTGCAATCCATCATTCCCGCGTTGGTCTTTTCGCGGAGCTGCTTTACCAGTTGCGGATCGATTTCAGTTGTTGCTTTCATTGAACGTTGGGCGTTCGGCGTTGAGCGGTGGACGTTCCCTTCCGCTATGCGGAAACGCCCGCCATTTCGACCTGCTCGCGAATACGCGCTTCGTTGCTCGCCGCAACAATGGCATCCACAAGCTTCTGCAGGATCACGCGAATAGCGCGAATCGCATCATCGTTGCCAGCAATTGGGTAGTCGATGACCTCGGGGTCCGCGTTCGTATCTACAATGGCGACCACTGGAATTCCGAGACGCCGCGCCTCGTTCACGGCGTTTTGCTCACGAATCGTATCAATCACCACTAGGGCGTCTGGCAATTGCGACATCTCGATTATCCCATCGAGGTTACGCCGGAGCTTTGCCGCCTCGCGATTAAGCGCGGCCAATTCCTGTTTTCCCATTTTCTTGTATTCAGGCGACTGCTCGATTTCTTCGATGTATTTCAGTCGCCCAATGCTCTTGCGAATGGTGGCGAGATTAGTCAGTGTCCCACCGAGCCAGCGCTGATTTACATAAAATTGTCCGCAAGCCAGTGCCGCCTCTTTTATCGCTTCCTGCGCCTGCTTCTTGCAGCCGACAAATAAAATTTTGCCGCCGCGGCGCGCAACGTCCTGGAGAAATTCCGTGGCCCGCCGAAGTTGAAGCACGGTCTCATCCAAATTGATAATGTAAATCTGATTGCGCTGTTCAAAGATGAAAGGCTTCATCTTCGGATTCCAGCGTTTTGTCTGGTGTCCAAAATGGACGCCAGCTTCCAACAATTCAGGCACTAATTCTGTTGTATCTGCCATAAGAGAAATTCCCGAGGGCGGGAGCTTCCAGAGCGGGAGCGTGAAGATGCTACAGCACGCGTCGCCGCGCAACCTGAAATTGCCGCTCACATATTGTCGATCCGGACCATGTGGAAGCAACACGCGTCTAACTGGAACTTGGTGACTTTTTCTCGGCAAATCTTGCCAGCACCCAGCAGAGATCGGAAAGCCGATTGAGGTAACGCAAAATCTCCCGGTTAAAATCTTCCTCTCCGGCACTGAATGCGGCGATGTGCCGCTCTGCGCGGCGGCAGGTTACGCGCGCAAAATCGAGAGCCGCGGAGACCGCGGTTCCGCCAGGAATCACCCAGTCTTTGGGATAAAGCGATTTGTCTTTCTCAAGATCGAAAACGACTGCCGTGATTCGGTCCACCATCTCAGCCGTGGTAACGTGAAAGCCATCGTTAATGTAGCGTTCCCGGTCGCCTGGAGCCATCGCCAGCTCGCCCATGACAACGATCAAGTCTTTTTGCGCGGCAAAGATTTCGTCCGAAAGAAATTTATCGGTTGAAATGGATCGAGCTAAACCAAGGGCGGCGGTCAGCTCGTCGATGCACCCATAGGCGTCAACACGCGGATCGGATTTCGAAAGGCGCCGTCCGTACATCAGCGACGTTTCGCCATTATCGCCCGTTTTAGTGACGATCGACACGAGCTAAATTGTAAGGCGTTTCTGTGAAACGCCAATTCAGTAATGGCGCCTGACACAGACGCTGAACAAAAACTGTCGCACTTATCCGATCGCCGGCTGCGGCTCCGCTTCTTCCATTACCGCCGCGCCGATTGGCTCGCCTTTTTCGACTAGCTTGATCTGACGATGCTGTCCGAACCCGGTTCCAGCAGGGATCAAGTGGCCCATTATCACGTTTTCTTTGAATCCACGCAATTTATCGACCTTGCCCAGTGTAGCCGCTTCGGTAAGAACACGGGTGGTATCTTGGAATGACGCAGCAGAGATGAAGCTGTCGGTTTCCAGTGAAGCCTTCGTGATGCCGAGAAGAACAGGAACGGCTTCTGCCGGTTTACCGCCCTTTTCGACGACCTTTTTGTTTTCTTGCTCGAAGTCGAGCTTATCCACCTGATCGCCCCAGAGCAACGACGTGTCGCCCGGGTCGGTGATTTTCACCTTGCGCAACATCTGGCGCACGATGATCTCGATGTGCTTGTCATTGATCTCTACGCCCTGCAACCGGTAGACCTCCTGCACTTCGTTGACCAAATGCTCCTGCAATTCCTGCGGACCGCACACTTCCAAAATCTCGTGCGGCACGATCGGGCCTTCCGTGAGTTGCTGCCCTTTCTTCACGAAATCGCCTTTGAAAACGATAATGTGCTTGGTAAGCGGGATCAGATGCTCTTCCTCAGCTCCCGTCTCGGGATCTTTTAGAATCAGGCGTCGTTTCCCGCGGACAGTTCCTCCCATTTCCACTATGCCATCTATCTTGGCAATCTCAGCTGCGTCCTTCGGCCGGCGGGCTTCGAATAATTCAGCGACACGCGGCAGACCGCCGGTGATGTCTTTCGTCTTTGCGACTTTGCGCGGGGTCTTTGCCATCAGGGCGCCCGCGCGGACTTTCTGTCCTTCTTCAACTACGACGTGCGCGCCGGCCGGAATGGAATAGCTCGCGAGCACTTCCTTCTTGTCGCCCACGATGACCACCTGCGGGTGCAAATCTTCCTTGTGCTCGATAATAACAGTGCCCATTAGACCAGTTGCTTCATCCACATCGCGTTTGATGGTGACGCCCGCAATCATATCGCGAAACTCGATCTTGCCACCCTTATCGGTAAGAATCGGGATGTTGTACGGGTCCCATTGCACGAGAACTTGACCTTCGACTTCCGGCTTACCGTTTTTGTCCCGAACGATCTTGCCATGTGCGTCTCTTTTTGGCCCTTTCACATGCGCTCCATCCGGAACGGAAATCATCGAGCCGATGACTACGTTGTGGCGCTCTAGTTCGCGCCCCTCCTCGTTGTGCACGCTGATTGAGCCGTTCTTGTTCAAGACAATCCAGCTGCCATCGAGCGCTTGCACGGTTCGCAGATCATTGAAACGTACCCTGCCGTCATTGTCGGCTTTGATGATCGGCTGCTTGAAAGTCTGGCTGGCAGTGCCGCCAATGTGGAATGTGCGCATCGTCAATTGCGTTCCAGGCTCACCGATCGATTGAGCGGCGATGATGCCAACTGCTTCGCCCATTTTCACGAACTGGCCGGTCGCGAGGTTGCGTCCGTAGCACATCGCGCAAACGCCGCGGCCACACTCACACGTAAGAACCGAACGAATCTTCAAGCTCTCCACGCCCACCCGCTGAAGCTCCACTGCGATCTTTTCATCGATGTACTGATTCACCTTTACGATCTTTTTTTTCTTGTCCACCGGATCGGGAATGGTTTCGCAACTGACCCGGCCGATGATGCGCTGCCCAAGATCAACCACTTCTTCGTCGCCCTCATAAATGGAGCGCACCACGATTCCATTCACTGTTCCGCAGTCTTCCACATTGATGATCACGTCCTGCGCCGCGTCCACCAATTTGCGGGTGAGGTAACCGGAGTCCGCGGTCTTGAGCGCGGTGTCAGCAAGACCTTTGCGAGCGCCATGAGTGGAGATAAAGTACTCAAGCACGCTAAGACCTTCACGGAAGTTGGAGGTGATCGGATGCTCGAGAATTTCGCCGCTCGGCTTGGCCATCAAACCGCGCATGCCGGCGAGCTGACGCACCTGTTGCCGGTTGCCGCGCGCACCGGAATCGACCATCAAATAAACCGGATTCAATTCCTTGCGACCCTCGTTGTGCTCAAGGGTGCGGAACATGATGTTGGAGATCTCGTCTCCGGCGTGCGTCCAGATGTCAATGATCTTGTTGTAACGCTCCCCGTCGGTGATGATGCCCTTGCGATATTGCTGTTCAACCTGGCGGATCTGCTTGTATGCATTTTCCAGCTCCGTCTGCTTCTCTTTCGGAATGATCATGTCCGAAATTCCAATCGAGATGCCGGCTTTGGTCGCTTCGGTAAAACCGAGCTCCTTTAATTTGTCCAGCGTAGCGACGGTCTCCGCCGGGCCAGCAATTTGGTAACAGCGCCAGATAATGTCGCTGAGCTGCTTTTTGCCGGCAGGTTTATTGAAAAATCCAAGCTGGCTGGGCCAAATCTCATTGAAAATGACGCGCCCTGGCGTGGTCTCGATAATTTTGGCTTCAGCATTCCCGTAGATGGTTTTTCTCCCGCAATCAGGGTTCTTAATCCGGATGCGGTCGTGCGTGTGAATGCTGCCATCCGTCATGGCAAATTCTACTTCGGCTCCATCGGCAAAGAGCGGGAGCCGCTGGCCGTCTTTACTTTGACCACGCGGATTTTGCGTAAGGTAATAACAACCCAGAGTGATGTCCTGGGAAGGCGTGGTAATGGGCTTGCCGCTGGAGGGAGAGAAAATGTTATTCGGAGCGAGCATAAGCATGCGCGCTTCCATTTGGGCCTCCACCGAGAGCGGTACGTGCACTGCCATCTGGTCGCCATCGAAGTCCGCATTGTACGCAGTGCAAACCAGCGGATGAATGCGAATGGCTTCGCCCTCGATCAATTGCGGTTCGAAAGCTTGAATTGACAATCGATGCAACGTGGGCGCGCGATTAAGCAACACCGGATGACCCTTGGTTACTTCGTCAAGAATGTCCCACACCTCAGGCGTCTGGCGCTCGATCATCTTTTTCGCGCTGCGCACCGTGTGCACGTAACCGAGGTCTTTCAGCCGACGGATAATGAACGGCTCGAAAAGCACGAGCGCCATCTTCTTTGGCAAACCGCACTGAAACAGCTTCAACTCCGGGCCGATAACAATAACCGAGCGGCCTGAATAATCGACGCGTTTGCCGAGCAGGTTTTGGCGGAAACGGCCGCCCTTACCCTTCAGCATGTCACTGAGCGATTTAAGAGGCCTATTGCCCGCTCCTGTCACGGCGCGACCGTGTCTGCCGTTGTCGAATAAAGCGTCAACCGCTTCCTGCAACATTCGCTTTTCGTTGCGAATGATGACGTCAGGTGTCTTAAGCAGAAGCAGGTTCTTGAGCCGGTTGTTGCGGTTAATGACGCGCCTATAAAGATCATTCAAATCGGATGTCGCAAAACGCCCGCCCTCCAGCGGAACCAAAGGCCGCAAATCCGGCGGAATGACTGGTAACACATCCAGAATCATCCATTCGGGACGCGCATGTGAATTCTGGAATCCTTGAACAAGCTTGAGACGCTTGGCCAGCTTCTTACGGATTTGTTTGCTCTTGGTGGCGGACATCGCCTTCTCCAGCTCTTTGTTGAGCTTATTGAGGTCGATCTCGGCGAGAAGCTTCTTGATTGCTTCCGCGCCCATCCCGGCTACGAAATCGTCGCCGTACTGCTCCTGCGCTTCACGGTATTCGACTTCGTTAAGCAATTGTGCTTTCTGCAACGGCGTCTTGCCTGGATCAATGACGATGTAGTCCTCGTAATAGATGACTCGTTCGAGCTGCCGCGCGCTCATGTCGAGCATGAGCCCGATGCGCGAGGGCATGCATTTGTAAAACCAGATGTGCGAAACGGGTACGGCTAATTCGATGTGACCCATGCGTTCGCGGCGAACGCGCGCCAGGGTGACTTCCACGCCGCACCGGTCGCAGATCACTCCTTTGTGCTTAATGCGCTTGTATTTTCCGCACGAACATTCCCAATCCCGCGTCGGACCAAAAATGCGTTCGCAGAAAAGGCCGCCCTTTTCCGGCTTAAACGTACGATAATTGATTGTCTCGGGATTTTTGACTTCACCTTTGCTCCACGAACGCATGGTATCGCTCGAGGCAACGCCGATGGCGACTTGATCAAAACCTACGGGGCGCTCTTCGCCCACTAACTCACGCCAGGAATGTTCGTTCATTTATTCTTCAATTCAGTGTTGTGATTTCTTTCCCGTCTTCGGTCGCCGCGGCGACCGAAGGCGGATGACTCTAAAATTATGCGACGCTTTCCATGAAGGTAGGTGCCTGGCCGCCTACCTTTACGTCGAGACCGAGGCTCTGCATTTCCTTGATCAGAACGTTGAAAGATTCTGGCGTCCCCGCTTCGAGCGAGTTGTCGCCCTTAACGATCGATTCGTAAATGCGGGTTCGGCCTTGGGCGTCGTCAGATTTGACGGTCAGCAATTCTTGTAACGTATAGGCGGCACCATAGGCCTCGAGAGCCCAGACCTCCATTTCACCAAAGCGTTGTCCACCGTATTGCGCTTTTCCGCCAAGCGGCTGCTGAGTAACAAGGGAGTACGGCCCCACGGCGCGCGCGTGAATTTTGTCTGCCACCAGGTGACCCAGCTTCATCATGTAGATGTAGCCAACCACGACTTCCTGATCGAACGTATCTCCAGTGCGTCCGTCGAAAAGGCGCGCTTTACCGCTTTCCTGCATCCAAGTAAAACCCTCCTTCTTTTTGGCATCATGCAAATATTCACGGATCTGCTTTTCCTTGATCCCGTCGAACACGGGGGTCGCTACCTTGAATCCGAGCGCCTTCGCAGCAACGCCCAGGTGCGTTTCCAGAACCTGTCCGACATTCATGCGGCTCGGGACACCAAGCGGATTAAGCACGATTTCAACGGGGGTTCCATCCGCCAGGAAAGGCATGTCTTCTTCGGGCACGATGCGGGCGACGACTCCCTTGTTGCCGTGCCGGCCAGCCATCTTGTCACCGACACTCAACTTGCGTTTGCTCGCGATGTAAACCTTGACCTGCTTGATGATCCCCGGATCGATATCGTCTCCGCTCTCGACCCGATCCATCGCGCGATCGCGTTCCAGCTCCAGCTCGGCGAACTTGTGCTCGTACGCACCAATGATTTCACGGATCCTGTTGCGGATCGGACTCGGATCGATCTCGATGTGATCATGCGCCGTTGCCAGTTTTCGCAACAGCGTTTTAGTAATTTTGCGATTGGCTGGAATGATGATCTCACCATTCTTGGCGTTGACGACGTCAAGAGGGACTTTTTCACCGAGCAGGACGTTCGAAAGGGAATCGGTCAATTGTTCAATGAGCGCCTCTTTCTTGCGCTTATGTTCTTCGCTGATGGTTTTGAGCTGCCGTCTGGTTTCCGCCGGGGTTAGTTTTTCCCGCGAAACCTCGCGACGAGATGAGACCTTCACATCCATCACGATTCCGTACGTCCCTGAGGGAACGGTCAGCGAGGTATCCTTTACGTCCGCTGCTTTCTCTCCAAAGATCGCGCGAAGGAGGCGCTCTTCCGGCGCCAATTCTGTCTCACTCTTCGGCGTAATTTTCCCAACCAAAATATCGCCCGGTTTTACCTCCGCTCCGACCCGCACCACGCCATCCGGGCCAAGGTTGCGCAAAGCTTCTTCGCTGACGTTCGGAATGTCCCGCGTGATTTCTTCCGGTCCGAGCTTGGTATCGCGTGCCCCGATCTCGAATTCATCGATGTGGATGGACGTGTAGATGTCTTCCTTCACGACCTTTTCAGAAATCATGATGGCGTCTTCAAAGTTGTATCCGTTCCACGGCATAAATGCGACGAGCACGTTGCGTCCCAGCGCGAGCTCGCCGTGACTGCGTTGGACCGCATGAATTTGCGGAGTTCATAAACGTGAATCCCTGCCTCGGGATCCGTCTTCAGCTTCTTTTTGCTTTCCGGTAGATGGCCATCCTTGGTAACAACAATTTGGTCCGCCGTAACGGACGCGACCTTGCCGCTTTCAGCGGCCAACACAACGGCGTGGGAATCTCGCGCCACTTTTTGCTCCAGCCCGGTGCCTACGAGCGGGGCCTCGGAAACGACCAGCGGCACGCCCTGACGTTGCATGTTAGATCCCATCAGCGCCCGGTTTGCGTCGTCGTGTTCAAGGAAGGGGATGAGGCCGGCTGCTACCGACACCAGCTGTTTCGGAGAAACGTCCATGTAATTCACTTTGGCGGGATCGACTTCGAGAAAGTCGCCGCGGTAGCGCACAGAAACTTTTTCCCCGGTGAAATGTCCGCGTCCGTCCACAGGCGCATTGGCTTGCGCCACGAGGAAATTCTCTTCGCGGTCGGCGGTAAGGTATTCAATCTCGTCGCTCACGCGGCCTTTTTCCACCTTCCGATAAGGCGTCTCGATAAAACCAAACTCATTGATGCGCGCGAAAGTGCTCATCGAACTGATTAACCCAATGTTTGGGCCTTCAGGCGTCTCGATCGGACAAATGCGCCCATAATGGGAAGGATGAACGTCACGCACTTCGAATCCGGCACGTTCTCGACTGAGACCTCCAGGACCGAGAGCTGACAAACGCCGCTTGTGCGTCAATTCTGCGAGGGGATTTGTTTGATCCATAAACTGTGAAAGCTGTGAACGCCCAAAGAAATCCCGGATAACCGCACTGAGCGCTTTTGGATTGATGAGCTTCTGCGGTGTCATTCCATCAACATTGATGTCGAAAAGCGTCATACGCTCTTTGACCAAGCGCTCCGTGCGAGCAAGACCCACGCGGCATTGGTTCGCCAATAATTCGCCTACAGTGCGCACTCGCCGACTGCCGAGATGATCAATATCATCGAGGGTGCCTTCGCCGCGGCGCAAATTGATCAAATACTTAATTGCCGCGATGAAATCTTTGTCGGTCAAGATCCGCTCGGTGGGATCGACGTTGATCCCCAGTTTTTGATTAATCTTGTAACGGCCGACGCGCCCAAGATCATATTTTTTTGGATCGAAAAACAGCCTTTTTAGCAAGGCGCGGGCGTTGGCTACGGTGGGCGGGTCACCTGGGCGAAGGCGTCGATAAATGTCTTTCAGCGCCTCTTCCTGGTCATGCGCCGGATCTTTTCTCAGCGCCTTAACGATGGTGTCATCGGTCGAGATGTCGATCACTTTCACCTCGTGAATCTTGAGTGCGATAATTTGGCGAACAGTCGCCAGAGTGAGCGGTTCGAACGCGCGCGCCACCGTCACTTCACCATCCCGGATATCTGCAGTAAGCACCTTGGTCGCGAGCTTCTCTTCATCAAGTTTCTCGCTCAGCTTCAGGTTCTCGATGTTGTAGAATAGCTTGATCACCTCTTCGTCGGAACCATAACCCAGTGCACGCAGGAACGTAGTGGCGAGAAACTTTCGACGCCGCTTGCGTCGATCGAGATAAATGTAAAGAAGATCTGCCGTATCGAATTGCACTTCAATCCATGAACCGCGGTCTGGAATGATCCGAAAGCTGTAGAGCACTTTGCCGTTGACGTGGACCGTTGATTCGAAGGCGATTCCCGGAGAGCGATGCAACTGACTCACAACCACACGCTCTGCTCCATTAATGACGAAAGTACCTTGCGGCGTCATCAGGGGGATTTCGCCCATGTACACCTTTTCTTCCTTGGTGCCTTTCTCTTCTCGCAGCTGGAACGTGACGTGCAGCGGCGCGCTATATGTCTGTCCTTCCCGCTGCGCTTCGAGAGCGGTCAGTTTCGGCTCGCCGATGTCATAATGACTGAAATCAAGCACCGCTTTCTCGTCGTAGCTTTCGATTGGGAAAACCTCCTTGAAAACAGCTTGGAGTCCCTGATTTTTTCGCTTCGAATAAGGGACATCCTTCTGCAGGAAATCGACGTATGAATTGGCTTGAACCTCAATCAGATTGGGCGGTTCAATGCCTTCCTTAATGCTGCCAAAATGTATGCGTTCCGACATAGTCACTTAACCTCAAGAGCTAAAACCTCGCAGCGACACCCCAACTGTAGCCAACGTGGGCAAGATTTTACCAGTTCAGCGACGAGCGAAGGGCACAAAGATGACACCAAAACAGTGGTCTGTCAAATCAATGGCCACTGTTTTGCTGCCAATTTTGTGTTCGGTCGTCGAGTACCGCGTTAAAATAACCTCTGCCTAGCTTTAACCAAACCAATTTTACTCCAGATCAGCCGCTGCGCAAGTCGTTTCTGCCCTAGCGGCCGACCAAAACCTCGATTCTTTACTTAATTTCAACTTTTGCACCGGCGGCTTCGATCTTTTTCTTCATCTCGTCCGCCTCTTGCTTCGTCACGCCTTCCTTGATTATCTTAGGCGCTCCTTCGACCAGCGCTTTCGCTTCCGCCAAACCAAGTCCCGGCACGGCGCCGCGGACCTCCTTGATCACGGCGATCTTGTTCGCACCCATTTCCTTCAGCGTCACGTCAAACGTCGTTTTTTCCTCAGCCGCGGGAGCTGCGGTTCCGCCAGGTGCGCCCGCTGCAGCAGGGCCAGCGGCAATTGCGACCGGCGCGGCTGCGCTCACGCCCCATTTTTCCTCAAGTTGCTTCACCAATCCAGCAATCTCCAGCACCGATAAGTTGCTGAGTTGCTCCACCAATTTTTCTGTATCTGCCATTTTATTTTCCTCCAATTGCCGCCTCCGAAAGCCTTCGAAGAATTAAAGCCGATAGCCATCGGCTCGGACAGTTTTCGTTTAGTTCCTCGACCCGCCAAAAGACGGGACGAAATCTTTATGTGCTCGCCTCCGCTGGTTTTGCTTCCTTTTGAGCCTTTGCATTGAGTAACCGTGCCAATGCGGAGGCTGGTTCATTCAATAAACGCACCAGTTTTGTGGCAGGCGACAGGAGCAGTCCCAGGAATTGCGCCTGCAAAATTTCGCGCGGTGGCAAGTCGGCCAACGTTTCCAAATCCGCAATGGACAGAACAGTGCGATCGACAAAGCCAAGCTTGAGGGCGGCGATTTTAAATTCGGCCGCGAACGTCTTAAAAATTTTTGCAACTGGCGCCACGTCCTTCTCGCCTGTTACAACAGCCGTTTGGCCAACCAACTGGTCCCCGATGTCCGGGAAACCTGAATCGGCCATGGCACGTTTAAGAAAATTATTTTTCACCACGTGCATCTCGGCACCGGCAGGGGCCAGCCGGTTCCGCAATTCGCTGAAATCAGCCACCTTCATGTGCTGATAATCGGTTACGAGCACATAAGGCGACTGTTTCAATTTGTCAGACAGATCTGAAACGATGTCGGGTTTTTCTGGTCTCATGCTTCGCTCATTCTTTATAGACTCAAATACGGGGCTGGATCAACGCGAACTCCGGGGGACATGGTCGCACTGATTGTCACGCCTTCAAGGTAGCGACCTTTGGCTGTCGCTGGGCGCGCCCGCACAACCGCTTCGATTACTGCATTTCCATTTTCCACAAGCGCATTTTCTTCAAACGAAACCTTTCCAACCGGCACCGCCACGTTGCCGTTCTTGTCGAGCTTGAATTCGACCCGGCCCGCCTTCACCTCCTGCACCGCTTTTGCGGTGTCGTCGGACACTGTTCCAGTTCTGGGATTTGGCATTAATCCGCGCGGTCCGAGCACCTTTCCCAGTTTCCGAACTTCCGCCATTGCAGCAGGAGTGGCGATCGCAACATCAAAATCCTGAAAACCTTCCTGGCATTTTTGAATCAGCTCTTTCATGCCAACAAATTCCGCGCCAGCTTCCGTGGCGGCCTTCGCCGCCTCACCTTCCGCGAAGACGAGGACCCGCACCTGTTTGCCGCGTCCATGCGGAAGCGGGCAGGTCCCGCGCACCATCTGATCAGATTGCTTTGGGTCAACCCCCAGGCGAAACGAGACCGTCACGGTCTGATCAAACTTCGTCGGCGGAAACTTCTTCAGTCTTGAGACAGCGTCTGCAAGATTGTAACTCTTGCTCCGATCCACCTGCTCGGCGGCCGCGCGATAACGTTTGCTTCGATTTCTTTGCATTCCCGTGCAGTTCAAATGCCCGGTCACGTGCAACCAGGCTCCTGCTTAAAAAGTTTTCCCGGTCAAATCCAACGAGCGGGACACGGAACGTAGCCTCTATCTCCGGTTTGTCAAAGCCTTGCGTCGACAAATCGCTCCGTTAATCCACTGGCTCTGAGACATCGGGCATGATCGTCGCTTTGACGGTTCCCTGCGCCGTGCGCGGGCCTTGCCGAATGATTTTGCCTTCTTTCATCACGAACGTGACGCGCTCGGTTGCAGTAATGTCTGAAGTCGGGTCGCCTGGCATTGCAATGATGTCGGCCAGTTTTCCTTTTTCCAGAGTCCCGACTTTTTGCGCGATGCCGAGAAGCTCGGCATCGTTTGCCGTGGCGGATTTCAATGCGTCGATTGGTTTCATGCTTAGATCGACCATTAACTTGAATTCTTTCGCGTTCTGTCCGTGTGGAAAGACCGCGGCGTCGGTTCCAAATGAAATCTTGATGCCCATCTTGACCGCATTTCGAAACATTTCCGAGCGCGCACGGTAGGCCGCCTTTGCTTTCGCTTGTAGCGCCGGCGGATAATTGTCGAGTTTGCCCATGATCCACTCCGAAGCCATCAGCGTCGGCGTGAGGAAAGTTCCCTTCTTTTTCATCATCGTAAGCGTTTCCGGTTTCATAAACGAGCCGTGCTCAATGGAATCGACGCCCGCCTCGATGGCCTCGCGGGCGGCCTGGTCGCCGTGACAATGCACGGCCACTTTCTTGCGCAACCTGTGCGATTCATCAACCAGGGCCGTCATTTCCGCCGGCGTCAATTGCGGCGTATCCACTTCGTCCCCGAGCGAAAGCACACCTCCGGAAACTGCGGCCTTAATCACGTCCGCGCCATTCTTCACCTCAAATCGCACTGCTTTTCGGATTTCGTCGGGGCCATTCGCGATTCCATCGGTGAAATCCGATTCGCGCCGAAAAAGGAAATCCCGGAACCCGTTTGTTGGATCAAAGTGACCGCCCGTGGCACCGATTCCCTTGGTCGCAACCAGCATGCGAGGTCCGGCGATCACGCCCTTGTTGATCGAATTGCGCAGGGCAACATCGACGAATTCGTGACTGCCAACGAAACGGCTGCCCAAATCGCGCACGGTTATAAACCCGGCTTCGACGGTTGCCCGGGCAAAGGCCGTCGCGCGGATCGCGTGTTCGGACACGTTCAGATCGAGTTCCTGCAGCCGGCGCTCATTGTAATTACCAGAAAAATCGGCGGTCAGATGCGTATGCGCATCCATGAAGCCAGGGGAAAGTGTTGCATCACCCAGATCGATTACCTGCGCGTCGCTCGGGACCGGCAGATTGCTCCCGGCATCGATAATCTTATCGCCCTGAACGATCACCACGGCATTTTGCACGAGCGCGTCCGACTTACCGTCAAAGAATCGCGCCGCCTTCAAAACGATTAACTGATCCGCAGCCTGCGCCGCGATGCGGAGAGACAAGAAAATTACAAAAACACGTAATGTGATTTTCATCCTGCCCGTTTAGAAGCAATCCGCTGATCTGGCAAGAAATGAATCGGTTAACTTAGCGATCCAGCTTCTAATCGGCTGCTACGGAGTCGACATTTTTGCTGCGCTTTCCGCGAGACCTTGTTGCGCAGCAGCGAGGCTGGGATCTAGCGCAAGTGCCTCTTTAAAGGTAATAATGGCGCGGCTGTGCTGATTGAATGCCGCTAGATAGCGGCCGCGGTTGATCAGCATGCTGGTATAGGCAGACAAGATCTTGAGGTTCACAACGTCATCTTTCTCAAATCGCACGGTGCTGTCATTCAAACCACGGGTCTCGAGCCGCAGGTCAGACGAATCGTGAAAGCTTGAATCAGTTGCAAGGTTAAAAACCAGGCCTTGCGGGACAAGTTGATAGGTTTGCGGGATCCATTGAGTCAAGTAGCCGTTCGTTTTGTCGGCCGACAACACATCATTAGTCATGTAAACCGGAGCGACCTTGAATTCATTCCTCACCATCGACTGAACCGTTTCCAAAAATGCCGTGCTGATTTTTTGGGTTAGCAGCGCGTTGTTTTTAAAGGCCGCGGGATCGCGCTCCCATTGTTTAAGAAGCTCAACGTATGGATCGATTTTCTCCCGCGATCGATCCATCAATCCGGGATGCGCGTGCTTCAGGTAATCGAAATACCACGAGCGGCGCAGCAGATTAATATCAAGCACCTTCACGTCGGTCCGGTGTTGTTCGATTTCTTGTACATAGAACATTGGGGACACGACCTGCCAGTCTTGCGTCAGCAACAGTCCATCGGGCGCGATCGCGCTGAACAGATTTTCAACGTAATCGTGCGCAATAAAGTAATGGCTGCGGTTGTTGAACGGCCAATTGGCCACGAACGCTGTCGCTGATGCGAGCAGAACGGCAGTCGCGGCAACACCGTACGATTTTCCCAACGAGATGGACTTCGCAGAGCTCAGCTGGATCAGCCAACGGATACCGAACCCGGCAGCAAGCGCGATGGAAATAAACACCGGCAGGTAGTACGCGTCTTTATCCTCCGCGATTTCGTAGCTGAAGTCATACGCGAAATTGGCAATGACGATAAACGCAAGAAACCAGAAAGTTGTGCGGTCTTGCTTGAAAGCAGCGGCGAAGCCCGCAAGGGCAAGCACCAGCGGCAAAGGCAGCCACGCAGGTCCGAATTCGCGCAGGAGCATTCGGCAAAATTCTACGAACTGGGCTCCCATCATCATGGGAGTAAACGAGAGGAACACCCGATATTGTCTGCCGGTGATGTGCCACCAGATCTCTTGCAGCGAATGTGGATTGCCCCAGTTGATGAGAGGCGAGCGCGACGCCGCAAATGGCAAATACGCATAAACAACGACCAGCGCGCCGATCGAAATCACTGCGGCATAGAGTAGTCGGCGGCTCGCAAAAAATTTCAGGCCCTGCGTCCTGTAGACGATAACAGCTACTGCTGGAAGCGTCAGTCCCACTGTGACGTGATGATCGCCCAGCGCTAAGCCAAACACCGCAGCCGCGGCATAGAGCCAACCGTCGTGCTTGGTGACCGCCGTGGCCGCGTGCAGACGCGCAGACAGCATTGTCTGTGTCACGAGCCGCCGCCACCGCAACATCAAAAAGAAGACAATGAGGATAAGCAGCGTGTTGAGAGTATAGACCTCGGCGATCGTCGCATACGACCAAAGCGTGCGAGAGAATGCCATGAGCAAGCCCGCGCCAAGCGCAGGTGCGAACACCAAAAGCCGGTCAATGCCCGAATCTTCATCCCTTGCAGCCGAACTTGTGGAGGATGCCCCGCGACTGCGGGATTGCGCGCCTTTTTTGCTTCGTTTCGACGTGGCAAGATATGCGGCCGTGAGCATTAGTTGCGCCACAACGAGAGTGAGCACTGCGCAAGCGAGCGCGGCGAAAATGGCATCCAAAAAATTGATCCGCACCGCAACGTTTCCCAACGGCACGAGCGATGCGAGATGCGCGAGCATGACCCACAGAGGGAAACCCGGGGGATGCGCGACCCCAAGCCCATGAGCGGCCAGAATCAATTCGCCGCTGTCGGTCGGAGTCACCGTGGGAGCGAGTGTCCAGCTAAAGAGAAGCAGCGCAATAAGAAATACGACGCCGGCACAAAGCTTCGCCACACCGTCATCTTGAGCAAAGCAAAGCGGAGTCGAAGGATCCCGTAGAATTATCTGTGGGTTCTGCCGCGGGATTCCGCGATTTCGCTTGGAATGACGGCGTTGCGGATTTGAAGCTTGCAGTTTCAATGGATATTCGAGCTTGGAATTTGGAGCTTTCCCGTC
Organism: Verrucomicrobiota bacterium; assembly: GCA_003217895.1. GTDB lineage: Bacteria > Verrucomicrobiota > Verrucomicrobiia > Chthoniobacterales > UBA10450 > Udaeobacter. The sequence continues at coordinate 378 of QHMS01000205.1, read as the reverse complement.
GTCTCGCAAACTCGGTCTCGCGCAAACCGTCGATCGCTCTAATTTTTGCTTTTCTCATCCTGCCTGCTTCTCAAAACTATGAAGAATGAAAAGTGCATACGCCGCGTTAGTAATTTTCTTTCCCGCTTCGTTAACCAGTTTGTGCGCCCAAACTGGTTCTCTCGAGAAAGTCGCAGGGGATTTCTGGACTTGGCGCGCGAAATACGCGCCATTCACTGGCGACGACGTGAATCGACTCGAGCGCCCGGGCGGGATCCGCGATTGGTCGCGAGCGAGCATTGAGCAGCGACGAAAGGATTTGGCCGCGTTCGAAGCGCGCTGGAAGAAAATCGACGTGAGTCGCTGGCCGATTTCGCAGCAAGTGGATTATCGTTTGAT
>QHMS01000311.1 GCA_003217895.1 Verrucomicrobiota bacterium | reverse complement strand
TGCGCCGAGGGTAAGCGACTTGTTCCTCGGTTGATTGAGCTGCAAGCGTTCCCCAGCTTGTTCGGATTTCAATTGTTATTGCTCGGTTGCATGCGGAAGGCCTATCCCGCGATTCCGCGAAATTGGACCTCCTCATTCGGTGGAATCAAAGACGAGGCCTACCTGGCTCTTTTGCAGCGGACAGTTGTTGCCGAGTCCGATGCGGAGAATGTGGTGTTGCTCGACATCGAGCCGGAGAAACAAAAAACGCGTGTCGATTTCGCGGCGACGGAAAAATTGCTCGGCATCCGACCCGTTTGTGTGACGAAAATCAAAAAGCGCGGCCGCCAATTATTCTATGACCGCGACGGGCGCGAAGTGCGGATCGAGAGGATTTACAATCGAGTCATTTTCGATGAGCTGAGTCAACGGCCTGATCTAAAGCTAGCGTTTCGGTTTCAGGATGATCTCGACCTCACGTGGGTCGGTCACCCGAACTGGTATTTCCGGATCAGCAAACACTCGCTGCCGTTCCTCAAGACCGAATACACGTCGCCGGCTTTCCTGGCCAATGAATTTCCCGCCTTCGCCAAGGCTACGGCGGGCAGGCCCGCCGAGGAGAAGATCGACAACTATGTCTTGAAGCCGCTGTACTCATTTGCCGGGCACGGCGTGGACATGGAACCGACTCGCGAAAAAATCGGCGCATTGGAAAATCCACAAGAATGGATTTTGCAAAAGAAAATCGATTACGCGGCATTCGTGCCGACCGTCGATGGCAAAAAATCGAAGGCCGAGATCCGCATGATGTTTGTATGGCCTGACCAAGATCTCAATCCGACGCTAGTGAACAACCTCGTCCGGATGAGTCAGGGCAAAATGATGGGCGTCGATTTCAACATCGACAAAACCTGGGTCGGCGCCAGCATCGCACTGCACGAAGACTGAACCGGACGCTGTAGCCACGACCCTGTGGGCCGTCTTTGCTTCCGTCAAACAAGCTCGAAATGAGCCGGCCACAGGCCGGCGGCTACAACATTTTGGCGTCGCGCTGAAGGGACGCACGCGATTAATCCGGCTCCGTGGAGATGGTCGCTTCGCCGGCGCCTTGCTCGAGGGCCTGCTCTACCGCGCGCCAAGGGAGCATCGCGCATTTGACTCGCTGCGGAAATTTTCGGACTCCGCTCATCACGCGAAGGTCGCCCAGGCTTTTTGGCGCGTCGTTTGTTCCCTTCGTAACCATATCGTGAAATGCGCGCAGCATTTCCATCACTTCCGCGTGACTTTTCCCTTTCAACTTCATCGTCATCAGTGAAGCCGAAGCCTGACTGATCGCGCAGCCGCGCCCTGTGAACTTGATGTCCTCCAATCCGCCGTTCGCATCGAATTTTACGGCGAGATGAATTTCGTCGCCGCACGCCGGATTATCGCCGTGCACCCGCACCGCCGCGTCAGGCAGCTCGCCAAAATTCCGCGGCCGTCGCGAATGATCGAGGATCACTTCCTGATAAAGCTCTTCGATTTCCTGCATCATGAAAAGAAACGCACTGCGCGGTGAAGGATCTCAATCATTCGGTCGATCTCTTCCATCGTGTTGTAAAAATAGAAGCTGGCGCGAGTTGTTCCCGACACACCCAACCGGCGCATGAGCGGCTGATTGCAATGATGCCCACCGCGCATGGCTAGTCCGTACTGGTCCGCGAACGTGGTGAGATCATGCGGATGCGCAGCGTCCATGACAAACCCGACGAGCGCGCCCCGCTCTTCCTTTGGACCAAATACACGGGTCCCAGGCAATTCGCTGATTCGCTCGGCTGCATAATGCGCCAATTGCGAGTCGTGCTCGAAAATTGCCGGGCGCCCGATTGCTTCGATGTAATCAATCGCCGCTGCGAGGCCGATCGCGCCTGCGATGTTGGGTGTTCCTGCTTCGAAGCGGTGCGGCGCTCTCTTAAACGTGCTCTTCTCAAGAGCGACGCTCACAATCATTTCGCCACCGCCGTGCCACGGCGGAATCGAATCAAGAACCTCAGCGCGACCGTACAGCACGCCGATCCCAGTCGGTCCACACATTTTGTGACCGGAAAACGCTAGGAAATCGCAGCCCAACTCGCGCACATCGACCGGCATGTGCCCCGCGCTCTGCGCGGCATCCACGAGCGTCAGCGCGCCGACCGCGTGCGCTTTCGCGCAAAGTTCAGGCACTGGATTGATCGTGCCGAGAGAATTTGAAATGTGTGTGAAGGCAAACAGTTTCACCGCAGGCGTAAGCAATGAAGAAAGCTGGTCCAATTCGAGAATCCCATCATCTAGCACGGGCACGAAGCGGAGCCGCGCTCCGGTTCGTTCGGCCAACAATTGCCACGGCACAAGGTTGCTGTGGTGCTCCATCACCGTCAGGAGAATCACGTCTCCTTCGCGAATAAATTTTCCACCCCACGCCTGGGCCACCAGGTTGATGCTCTCGGTGGTCCCGCGGGTGA
>QHMS01000102.1 GCA_003217895.1 Verrucomicrobiota bacterium | reverse complement strand
ATCGACCAGATTGCACGCGAAAGAACACTACATTTTGGCTGAGTGCATCCGGCTTCAGCAGGTCTTTTGGAACTTGATCAACAATGCCGTAAAATTCAGCCCGCCAGGCGGACAGATCGCCATCTCCACTTCGAACGACGAGCGTGGCCGATTCCGTTTCGAAATTACAGATAACGGCATTGGAATTGAACCGAAACGGCTGGCTTCGCTGTTCGTGCCGTTTGAGCAGGCTGACGCTTCCGTGAGCCGACAGTTTGGCGGACTTGGCCTGGGCCTCGCGATTTCAAAGCATCTGGTTAATCTTCACCATGGCACAATCGAGGCGGAAAGCCGTGGCCGAAGTTTCGGTGCCACTTTCAAGGTAACGCTTAACACGCTGCCAGAGGGAGCCAGACAAATAGAGCTGGAGTCCAGGGCTCCCCGGCGTCCGCGAAAGCCTTTACGCATCTTGCTTGTAGAAGACCACCAGGACACACGACACACATTGTCGCGCCTGCTCACACATTTCGGGCACGACGTTTTAGTTGCGAGCAGCAAACAAAGCGCACTGGAACTACTGGGTGCGGGAGAAATCGACGTCCTCTTGTGCGACGTCGGCCTCCCCGATGGAAGCGGTTATGAAGTGGTCTCGCAAGCCAGGCGAAAACAGCCGATCAAGGCCATCGCAATCACCGGTTTCGGCACGGAAGAAGACTTCCGCCACTCGAAAGAAGCGGGATTCGATTCTCACCTCGTTAAACCAGTGGACCTTCACGAGCTGCAAACTGTTCTGGACCAGGTCGCCTGAGCCAGGTGCCGTTTGTCTCAAACGCAGTCCCGGGCTTTCAGCGCAAATTTTCGGCCTCGCAATTCCTTAGCAGTGATGCGAAATTGCGGCCACGTCAGTTTTGAACGCGCGATGCATGCCGCGTGTCATTCTGTGCGACAAAGCCGATTGCAAATTCAAATCCGAATCTTGATTTTCGATTACGCTGGTTAAGTTTTCAGCCTTTGCGCCCATGAAGCGTCTTGTTGTTATTGTTTACGTTGGCTTTTTGCTTGCGCCGTTTTTGCACGCGCAGGACAGCACCCCCGCGCCGCCTCCTGTTGAACCACAGATTCCGGGGCAGCAGCCGGGGCCATCGAGGTCGAGCCCGCCTGGGCAAGCGGTCGTTCCCGTTCCGGTTCCAGTTGCGCCGCCAAAACCAAACGGGCCCGTTCAGAAAAGTCTTGTTCGAATCACAGCCACAGCGGTAGAGCCTGATTACAGGGCGCCGTGGAACGCAGGTGGGCTTCAGCGCGGCGTCGGCGCCGGGTTCGTGATAAGTGGCAACCGCATTCTGACGAACGCGCATGTGGTGGCCAACAGCCGGTACCTCACCGTGGAGCGCGATGGCGACCCCAACAAATATCCGGCGACGGTGCAATTCATCGCGAACGATTGCGACCTGGCGGTCATCACCGTGCCGGCTCCGGATTTTGTCAAAAACATGATCCCGCTAAAATTTGGCGGGATTCCCGCGCTGGAATCCACGGTCTCGGCCTATGGTTATCCAATTGGCGGGGAACGGATGTCGGTCACAACCGGGATCGTGTCGCGGGTCGATTTCCAGCTCTACTCGCATTCGTCGATTGACCAGCATCTGGCGATCCAGATCAGCGCGCAGATCAACCCGGGCAACAGCGGTGGCCCGGTGATGCAGGACGCCAAAGTGGTTGGAGTGGCCTTCCAGGGTTATAGCGGCGATGTCGCCCAAGGCGTGGCCTACATGATTCCGACACCGGTGATCAAGCGGTTTTTGCAAGACATCAGCAATGGGCACTACGACGAGTATCCCGATCTCGCCATCACCTATGCGAAATTACAAAATCCCGCTCAAAGAAGATTTCTCGGATTAAAAGATGACGATCGCGGCGTGCTCGTGAGCTCTGTGGTCGCGGCCGGGCCATCAGACGGCGTTTTGCGACAGGGAGACGTCCTTCTGGCGATCGACGGGCATCCGATCGCCAGCGATGCGAACGTCGAAGTGGAAGGCGAGCGCGCACAGTTCGAGGAAGTCGTCGAAAGGAAATTCAAGGGGGACTCGGTCAAGTTCGATATTTTGCGGGACAAGCAGCCGATGACGGTGACAATCAAACTATACAAACCGTGGCCGTACTCGGTTCAAGGTCATAGCTACGACGTACGACCGCGCTATGTCCTTTACGGCGGTTTACTTTTTCAACCCTTAAACCTGGACACGCTGGAAGCATATCGCTTATCGGACCTTCGGCTTCGACATTTCTTTGAATATTTCATTCTGGACCAAATTTATTTGCAGCATCCCGATGTCATTGTGCTGAGCAATATTCTGCCGGATCCGATCAACACTTATCTGGCCCCGTATCGTGGCGGGATTGTAGATGAAGTGAACGGTAAGAAAATTCGGACTCTCGGCGAATTGGCGGACGCTTTTGCACAAGCCCCAGAGCGCTTGGTCATTCGCATGATTGGTGACGGCCCTCCGCTGGTGCTCGATCGCAATAAGGTGGAAGCTGCGCGCGAACGAATCAAGACGCGCTACAACGTCGCAAAAGAACAAAATCTTCAGGAACGGCCGGAAGCAGCCGAATCAAAGCAGGCGAATAAAACCTAAAATGCTAAGACGCTCTCTCATTGCATTCAGCATCGCTCTTGTCGCAGTTGATGCGACGCTGGCGAAAAAGGAAACTGCTATTCCGCCTGCAGCGGCCAAGCAAAAACAGCTGGCGCTGGTTCGCGTCAATGTGACCGGCCAGTCTTATGATTATTTTCGGCCGTGGCAAAAGAAAGCGCCGTTTTCCAAGCGAGCGCTTGGAGCGGTTCTTTCCAAAGGCCGTGTGCTTGTCACTGCCGATCTTGTTGGTAACCAAAATTATGTTGAGCTCGAGCGCGCCGAATCCGGCGAGAAAACGGCCGCCAACGTGCAGGTGATTGATTACGAGGCGAACCTGGCACTCCTCGAACCAACGGAGAAAGCATTCCTCGACGGAATTACGCCGCTCGAAATCACCCCTGATACGGTGGTCGGCGACCGGCTCGCCGCGTGGCAATTGGAACCGACCGGGGCCTTGATCGCGACAGAAGGTTTGGTGACAACAGTGCAAATGATGCCTTACCCGATCGAGGTTGGGCAATTCCTCACGTACCGCGTCAGCATCCCGATGCAGTATCGGGAGAACAGTTACACGGTTCCTCTGGTCAAGAATAACAAGCTTGCCGGATTGTTATTGCGTTACGATTCGCGCTCACAACTGCTGGACGCTATCCCGGCGCCCATCATCACACATTTTCTGAAAGAGGCCGAAAGCCAGAACTATCGTGGTTTTCCATCGGCCGGCTTCTCATTTTTCCCGACACGCGATCCGGAACTGCGTCAGTTCGCCGCTGAAAAGGGCAAAGGCGGCGGCGTTTACGTGACCAATGTGGAGCCGGGCACGCCGGCAATGAAAGCCGGACTCCAGGTTGGCGACATCGTGACGGGCGTCGGGAACAACGAAATCGATCAAAATGGCAACTATGTGGATCGGCTCTACGGCAAGATCGAGTTTACCAACTTGCTGACAGCGCATGCGTACGCCGGCGACGTTGTTCCTTTCCGCATTGAACGCAACGGGAAGCCGATGCAGCTAAATGTGACCCTCGAGCATCGCGACGCGAAGGACTATGTGAGTCCGCCATATAATCTGGATCAACCGCCCCGATATTTTGTTCTGGGCGGCCTGATCTTTCAGGAGCTATCCCGTCAATATCTCAAGGAATGGGGACCGAACTGGCAACGAGAAGCGCCCCAGCGTTTGGTTTACATGGATCATTTCCAATCCGAGCTTTTCCCACAGCGAACTCGGCGCGTAGTGATTCTGAGCCAGGTGCTCCCTGCCAACAGCACCATCGGCTACGATGACCTCGCGTATCTGACGGTGAAAAAGGTCAACGGCAAAGAAATCACATCATTGGATCAACTTGCGGAAGCGGTAAAACAACCAGTCGAAGGCGGCTTCATCAAAATCGAGACCGAAGAAGACCCAAAACAAATCGAGCTCGACGCGGCGCAAGTCGCCGCCGAAGCGCCCGCGCTCCAGGAAAACTACGGCATTTCTTCGCTGCAAAGACTGCAGTAAATTTGTTAGGCTGCCGTCATGTGAACATGATGCGAAAGCGCAGGCCAGGCTTGCAGCCGAAGTGGTAAAGACTTGCCTGACGTGCGCTAGCAATAATCGTAGGGAGCAGAAAAAAAGTGACTCCGAATCGGCGCGATGAGCAGTAATCGATTAGCGAACGTAACGAATAGCCACAGACCCGTAACAACGATTAGCCAGGATGGGGGCGGCTGTTTCCTGAGCCACGCGAGCGAACGACCGCAGTAAGAACAAGCGAAATGCCAGCACCGGGAACAACGACTCGCCCAAGCTCCATCAAATAAAACGCTGTCGAACCCGAGGCAGTCAAGTCTAACGAGAACAAGCTCAGCCGCGGCTACCGGGAGTGCCGCTGAAAATCTCCAGAAGTATTTTAGCCATAAAAAATGTGAACGCACAGCGGGTAGCCGTCGACTGCAGCGCTTTGTTAGGCGTAAGGTGTGCCACGTCAACAGAGCTTCTTGGGCATTTCATCTTCTCGACTACGAATGGCCTTCCAGCGCCGGTTTAGCAGGTACGCTCCCGCAGCGCAGATCGCAAAAAGGTACCACGAATACTCAAATGGCGCTCTCTCAATGCGCGTAAGATAAACGAGAGTGCCGTGGTGAATCCACTCCGGGTATATGCGCCCAACTTCTGGCTGCGGTGCTCTTGGCATGGTACGATAGAAATGCTCATCGAGATAAATGGTTGTGCCGAGCGTCGCGGCGCAAATACCGAGCAGGAATATTACAATTGTTTTGCGGACGAGGTGCTTAATGGCGAGTACGCCTAACTATGATTAGACGAAAGTTCGTAATTAAAGGCGAACATTTCTTCGTCTAATTCGATTATCACAATTGTTCATCCGTCGCGTTGGTTGTCGTGCGCGGCTTTGACAAGAAGCGTTCGACTTCGTCGTTGTAGGTTTCGAATGGGTTGCCCATGACGAGAAAATCGCGGCTGTCGCACGCGATCGAATCCCAGTTGATCACATACGGGATCCCGCTGGCGCGGGACTGGAAAAAAGCAACTGCCCGTGCGCGACCTGATGCCCGCGTATTAGCCGGCGGGACATGCGTCGCGCTGGGACGCCGGATGCTGTTGTTCCACTCCGCAATCCGCTTGCCGGGTGTGACGCCAAAGAACAAGCCTCGGTGTGGATCGATGTTGTGATATTCGAGGTCGATGCTTTGCAGCCACGGATCGTCCCAGCTTAATCCTTCAGATTCGACAAACGCCTGCAGCAACCACTTCTTTGTAATCCAATCTACACCGCCAATCAGGGCGTGACGGTTGTGTGGGATTGATTCAAGAACGAATCCCCAGTTCTCCAGTAACCAGTTCGTTTCCGCGCTACTATTTCGCAAATACTTCTGCGCCAGGTGATGAAATTCCCATTGCACATCGAGCGCGCCGATGGTCTTGCCGTTTTCGAGCCGAACAATCCATCTCTGAGTAGGATCACGAGAGATGTCGCGCGTGCTCTGCACCGCATCGGCCAGGACAAGATTTCGCGGCAAACAGCCTTCTTCCAGCAATGAGAGAATGCAGGCAGTCGTCCCGATTTTCAGCGCATTGGCATAGGGACTCATGTTAGAATCGCCAATCAGCAAATGCAGCCGGCGATATTTTCGGTAATCAGCCAGCGGCTCGTCACGCGCGTTGATGATTGCGCGATTAAATTGCACCCACTGATAAATGTCGTTCACGATGTGGTCGGCGCGCTGACTGAGTTGGAAATTGACCTGGGCTTCCGGTCGCGGCGGCTCGAAATCGAACGCCAGTGGATTCGATTGACCAACTCGCCCCGCGCCAGTGAAAATCTGCCGCGTCGCTAAAAACGTCAGCAGCGTTCCGAGAATCGGCGGCGTGAACTGCGCCTCCCGTTTCATCAGATAATTCTCGTGGCAGCCAAACGTCGCTCCGGTGTGATGATCCACATTGTTCTTGATGAACGAGACGCGACCCTCAGCGCCAAGCGCGACAAGTGAAGATTGCAGCAGATCGTCCCCGGCTAACTCGTAGGTCACAAGATCGTGCAGATGCAAACATTCCGGCGACGCGTACTCGATGTGTCCCATGTCGAGATAGAGACGCCCGCCGTTGAGGAGAAATCCTCCGTTGCCCGGCGGTTCCTCGTAGTCGCGGTAATGCAAATCAATCGTGCCCGCATCCGCCTTTCGAAACAGATAGTTTTTAACCTTCGCTGGCCACAGCTCCGAATTAACATGCGGTTCTTCTTCACTCAGAAGGCAACCGTATTCGGTTTCGATTCCAACGATCCGATCCATAGAAGCAATTTAACGAGTTAACGAGTAAGTGATTTAACGAATTGAAATCACTAAATCATTGAATCGCTAAATCGCTAAATATTTCGCCCGCTTGAACCACGCGCGAGAAGGCTCAAATTTATTCAATGGCCACATTTCCACTCCGTAGTCCTTCCGAAAAAATAGGCGGGCTTTTTTATTTCGGTCGGATGCTAGACAAAATCCGGTTGCATGCCAAAGGCGAATTACCTTCAGATTATCACGCCAATCTCGGAAAGGGCTTCGACGAGAAGTGCGTGACCTTTTTACGAGTGAATTACGATCAATTAGTCGAGCGCGTAAAAAAGGGCGGCACCGATCACGAGATTTTGCAGTGGTGCTTCAGCGTTGGGCGCAGACCGTCCGAAAGCGACATTTACGTTTGGAATGAATTCATGCGCAAGCGCGGGTGGAACGACGAAGTCTCTGATATGGTTACACGCCGTAAAGCGGAGGCAGGAATGAATGACAGGTCGGACATCGAGACATCGTTCCAATTTATCGATGCCGACGAAGGGCGACTGCCGAAACTGTAGCCGCGGCGCTGCGCGCCGCGCGCACGCGCCTCACAGAGGCGCGGCTACAACGTTATTCCGCCAGCGTATCGATTCGCTCGGCCAAACCAAAATCAAGCTCCGTCAGCCCGCCTTTGCTGTGCGTCGAGACAACCAGACGGACTTTGTTGTAACGAATATCGATGTCGGGGTGGTGTTCTTCTTCATCGGCCACTTCCGCCACAGCATTTACGAAATCGATCGCGTCTGCAAAATCATCAAACTCGAAAGTGCGCTCGATATGGTTCTTCTCCAGCTCCCATTCCGGGATCTTTTTCATGCGGTTTTTCAGCTCCGCAGCTTTGATCAAGTCAGCCATAACGGCACAACGAGTAACACCCGAAAATCGTTTTGCAATGCCAAATCGAGCGGCTTTAAAAATCCAGAATCTTGCGCAGATTTTTGACGGAATCGAAAACTTCCACGGCACAACGCCGCGCTTGCTTTGATAGCAGCGGCCAATCTCGCGCTACTCCTCTTATAGCGGCCTTCGCCTCATCGACGTCTCGGATAAAGCTGAATCCATTTTCCGCAGGAAGGTAACGTTCGGCACCGGTGTCTTCGGTAATTACTGGCCGACCCAATGCAAGAAATGCCGCAGCGCGATCGCTAATCCACCCGGTGCGCCATGCTACGTCAACGCCCTTGATCGCAGTAAATTCAGCAACCGCGCTGGCCAGGTAACGGCGGTAAGCGGTCGGTGCGCCCGCAACCCGGTGCGGATCGACAATCTTCCAGCCGCGCCGTTGCAGTCGCTCTCGCTCCGGGTCCTCCGCATCTATGTTCATCGCTAGTTCGAACCGGGCCTCCGGTATATGGCTTGGAAGATCCAGATAAGGCTCGAACGCGAATTTCTTTGATAAATCAGGAAATTTGCCAGCAACCTCTACAGCGCCACTCCAATACCATTGCCCAACTGTTGTAAATTTCTGCGTGTTCGGCCGCCGTTGTGGCCGATACAATTTCGTGTCCACTAATGGATAAAATGTGTTCCACTGTAGCCGCCGCCCTGTGGGCGGCACCACAGGTTTCGGCAACCGGCAATCGCTTCCATGAACGTTGAGCCCGATCGTCCAGAATTCGTGGTGGTACGATTGGCCCATTTCCAGCTTCGTCATCCAATAAAAAATTTCACTCGGGTCGAGATCGCAAAATATGCGGCGCTCGAACTTCAACAGAAGCGGTGGATGAATTGAATAGGCCAGATTGAGCAGAACATTCGGTCCGCCGAGCCGGTCCAGCAGTTCACGCTTTGAAATTCCGATGCAACGAATGTTGTCTAAATCGTGCGTGTCGGATGCAGGTTTTTGATAAAGCAAACAGTATCGGCCGGCTAATCCATGCGTCCGCAACTGGCTCTGGAAATGTTGGATCCTGGCCTCATCAGCTGCCAGATCGTTTGTCGCTGGTAGTAACTCCAGCCAGATCGCATCCAGCTTCAGTCGCTGTAATCCGAGCGCCCATTGCAGCGGCACGGAAAAATTTCCGCCGCCTTCGCGATACTTCGCCGCAAAACCGCAGCCGAGGAAAATGGTCATTCCAATATAAAACAAAGAAAACACCCAACGCTCAACGCCCAACATCCAACGCCGAATGCAGAACGCATCATCCGAATTCGAGATTTGGGCGTGCGGCGTTGAACGTTCAGTGTTCGCTTCGATTTGCTCTTGGTTGACGCGATGGCGTTCTATCGGCAAATTAGCCGCTCTTCACGGGCGCCCGTAGCTCAACTGGATAGAGCATCTGACTACGGATCAGAAGGTTAGTGGTTCGAATCCTCTCGGGCGCGCTTCATCTCTTTCTCGTGATCGAATCAAGCTCACTGAAAATACGGCCTTATCTGCTCGTACTTCTTGTCGCCGATCCCACTGACTCTCTTTAGATCGTCAGCACTCCTAAAGGGTCGTGCCGCGATGATTCGCGCAGCGATCACATGCCCAATTCCTGGCACGGTCGTGAGCTCTTTCTCTGTCGCCGTGTTGATGTCGATCTTGCCCAGCGGAGTTTTTTCTTTTGCATGCGATCGTTTTGCGTCAGGTGTGCCAGGAGGCGCTATTGTCGGGCGCGGTGACGTGGACAAAGGCGAAGGCGAAGCTACAGGCGTCCCAATTGCTCGAGGATTTTGGTTTGGAGCGAAGCGGCTAAACGGACCTGGATTCGCTGCGCGCACGTTTAATCGCCCGATATTGACGCCCCACGCTCCAATTTTCTGCTGTCTCGCTTCATTCTCGACTTGGTGAAGCTTTATCAGTTCCATTCGCGAGCTTGTTAATCCCGGCGGCGTCGCTTTGAAGCCATAAATTCGGGCCAGCCCATTGCGCACCAACTGCTCGCCCAGATCGCCTTCTGTCGTCTGCACATATGCGTAAAACCGCTCGATCCTACTCTGGCCCATCGCATCTGACATATGCGTAAACACCGTGAACGGCTCAGACAATCTTTCTCGCGTGAACTCTTTCGCGGCCCGACCTACTTCGATCGCCTGCGGCACTGTAATCCCAAAGTATTTGGCCTGATCAACCAAGCGTCTCGGGACCATTTCGTCCGTTTCCGGCGCGTCAACCACATAGAGGCGAAAGATGTATTCTTTCTCCCCAACACTAACGTGAAAGCTGTCGCCATCATTTGCCGGATTTGGAATCAGTCGGCAATTCTCGAGGACAATCCAATCTTTAGATTCACCGCGTGCACCAACATCGACAACCGCGGCCCAAAGAATGGCAATGGCGAAAACTGCGATCTTGTTGCGCACGTGGCTGAGTTTCACGGTCCAAATCTTGAAAGTGGAAAGTTTACGCCACATCGCGATTAAGGGCTGGGAGCCGCGCCAAATGCGCCGCGTACGTGGCGATGATCGCGCCTAAAACGCCGCCGGCAATCACGTCGCTGACAAAATGATAGTTCATCGCGACAAGGCTCAAGAGCATCGGAGCGCAGAGAACGATCACTGCGATTTGTACGGTTCGACTTCGAGGCATCGCAATCATCCACACTGCCGCGAAGCCCAGGATTCTGCAGGCGTGACCCGACGGAAAGCTGCCGATATCGTCGCCACGCTGAAATGGATGGAAGCCGTACGTGCCGGTGCCGATAAGCGAAGGGTTATCATGGGTCCAGGTTTGCGGCCAATAGCGACCGAAAACATCGCCTAACGAGATGCGAAAATCGTCGGCAACGATCAAGCTGAGGCACGCGACCAGCAGCACCTTCTGCCAGCGCAGAAACGGTCCCCACGCCCGTCGAACCACCAAGATCGTCAAGATTAGAGCCGACCAATTCTGTACTTCCGGCGGCGGATACGTGAGCCATCGAAAAACCTTGATCGTGTTGATGTGGTGTCGATAGACAAAGAACGCCACGGGGCGATCAATCCAAAAATAACAGATCAACACAGCACCAATGCCTAGCGCCACGACGATTAATGTGCCGCACAGCAAGCTGCGATACTCGTTTTCGCGCGTCGTCATCAAACGGGCGCCTCGAACTGACTCATGAGTTTGAATGTCTCATAACGTTTCGCGATTTCCTCCATCGAAAGGTTGCGCAAGCGCTCGAGGCTGAATGCTTCCACGCAAAAACTTGCCAGCACGCTACCGTAAATCATTGCCCTGCGCAGATCGTTGAAATGCACCTTTTTCACTGTGCCGGCGAGATAGCCAGCCATGCCGCCTGCAAACGTATCCCCCGCCCCGGTCGGATCGTGAATGTCTTCGAGCGGATACGCGCCACAACTGAAGAACTGGTCTCCCTCGCCAAAGAGCAATGCGCCATGCTCGCCTTTTTTTATCGCAACATACTTCGGCCCCATCTTTCGAATGCGACGCCCGGCTTTGATGAGACTGGTTTCCTTTGTGATTTCGCGCGCTTCGCTGTCGTTCAAGATAAGAAGATTCACGCGTCGAAGCAGCGCATCCAGGTCTGGCCTTGCTGTCTCGATCCACAAATCCATGGTGTCAGCGACGACGAAACGCGGGCGTGTCATCTGTTCGAGCACATGCGCTTGCAGAGACGGTGCGATGTTGGCCAGCAAAACGAAATCGGTTTGACGATACGTTTCCGGCAACACCGGTTTGAAATTTTCAAAGACGTTGAGCGCGATCGAGCGCGTCTCGCGCGTATTCAGGTCCCACGAATATTCGCCTGACCAGCGGAAAGTCTCTCCGTTGACTCGCTGTACGCCTTCCGTGTCGATCTTGCGCGACTTCCAAAACTGAAATTCCGTTTCAGGAAAATCGTTGCCCACGACACCGACGAGCCGCACCGGGGAAAAAAAGCTGGCACCGAGTGCTGCATATGAAGCCGATCCGCCTAACAAATCGGAATGCTCTTCCACGGGCGTCTTAACCGTATCGATCGCGATGGAGCCAACAACGAGAAGAGACATGATCAGAATGACGAATATCGAATGTCGAATGTCGAATTAAGCACGAATGACAGATGACGATGTACCGGTCGTCGCGAATGTTTCTTCATTTGGATTTCGTCATTCCTTCGTCATTGGGCATTCGTCATTCGTTATTTACGCCAGCATATCGGTGGCGCAGCGGGCGTAATCGGCGATGCTATGCGCCTTGAGCAACGCGGAAACCATCACCACGCGCTTTGCTCCTGCGTCGATCACGCTCTGTAGATTGTCGATGTTGATTCCGCCGATGCAGAAAATCGGCAGACTCACTTCTGCATGGACGCGCCTGATGTCTGTAAGGCCTATGGGCGCGTAGTCAGGTTTTGTCGGCGTAGCGAAGATCGGACCGAATCCAATATAGTCCGCGCCTTCGCGCTGCGCTGCGAGCGCTTGCTCGAGGCTGTGCGTGGATTTCCCGATCAAAACAGCGCGTCCCACTTTACGCCGCGCGACTTCGATTAAAACATCATCCTGCCCGACATGTACGCCTTCCACGGGCACCCGTCTGGCAATTTCAGCGTGATCATTCACGATCAGCGGCGTGGAAGATCTCGCGGTAATTTCGTGCAGCCGCGCAGCGTAACCCGTAAGTTCGTCGAGCGATTTGCCTTTTCCGCGCAGCTGAATCATGTCAACGCAGCCCTCGATCATTTGCTCGGCCACGTGAGTGACATCTGATTCTTCGACGTAGCCTAGATCGATGATTCCATATAGGCGCGCATCGTTCAGATTGATTTTCATTCAAAATGGACCGCGACTGTAGCCGCCTCGCTGTGTCGAGGCGCCCACTGGATTATCCTACCGACACGGCGACACAGCGCAGTGGCTACAATAAATCTTACTCACGTAAGCGGATCGACGGCGATGTGAGCTCGAGTTTGCCCGCTGACATAAGGCGGTCGAGCAGTCCGGTATCGTAGTTGCCATCGCGAAAGTCACCGTTACGCATCATGGCAGCGTGAAACGGCACGGTAGTCTTAATGCCGGTAATGTAGTACTCGCCCAGTGCCCGACGCATTCGATCAATCGCATTGATCCGCGTGGCGCCGACCGTGATTATCTTCGCAATCAGCGAGTCGTAGTACGGCGGCACGGTGTAGCCGGTGTAAACGTGCGAGTCGATTCGAACTCCGCGGCCGCCAGGGGCATAATAAAAATCAATTCGGCCGGGCGTCGCCTGGAAATCGTTGGCCGGATCTTCGGCATTGATGCGACATTGGATCGCGTGCAATCGCGGAACCGCATGTGCAATATGAGGTGAAAGCGGCTGGCCGGCGGCGATGCGAATCTGCTCCTTCACAAGATCGCACGCGTACACCTCTTCGGTAATCGTGTGTTCCACTTGGATGCGGGTATTCATTTCCATGAAATAAAAACGCCTGTCCTGATCGACCAAGAATTCAATCGTGCCGGCGTTCTCGTAGCCGACTGACTTGGCCAGCTTCACAGCGGCATTTCCCATTTTTTTGCGAAGACTTGGCGTCATCAGCGGCGACGGACATTCTTCAATCACTTTCTGATTGCGCCGCTGAATGGAGCAATCGCGCTCGCCAAGATGGACCATGCGGCCATGGCTATCGGCGACGATCTGAAATTCAATGTGGTGCGGATTCGCGATGAGCTTTTCCAGGTATACCTGCTCGCTTCCAAACGCTTTTTGCGCCTCGTGACGCGCGCTGTGAAAGGCCGACTTAAGGCTGGGCTCGTTGTGCGCGGTGCGCATGCCGCGCCCGCCACCGCCGGCAGCCGCCTTGATCATCACCGGGTAACCGATTTTCTTAGCGATCTTCATCGCATCCTCTTCTGTCTCGACGATTCCATCGCTTCCCGGTGTTACTGGCACGCCGGCTTTGCGTGCGCATGCGCGCGCAGCATTTTTGTCCCCCATCGCATGCATCGCGCGTGACGGTGGCCCGATAAATTTGATATTGCAGCTTTCGCAGACCTCCGCGAAATGCGGGTTCTCGGCCAGGAATCCGTAGCCCGGATGAATCGCGTCGACATCGCCGATCTCGGCCGCGCTCATGATCCGATCGATTTTTAAATAGCTTTCCAAGCTTGGTGCTGCGCCGATGCAGATGGATTCATCCGCCAGCTGGACGTGCAACGAATCGACGTCCGCCTCTGAATAGACGGCCAGGGTGCGAATGCCGAGCTCCTTGCAAGCGCGAATCACTCGCAGCGCGATTTCGCCGCGATTGGCAATCAGTACTTTCTCGAACATGAGTTAGTAATTGCAGAGCAAGCGTTCCGCTTGCCGGCTTAGCGGCGCACTTTGGCAGGCGATGCGCCCGCCCTACAATTTATGATTCGCCTGACGCTCATCGGACACGGAAAAGCACCTGGCCGAATTGCACGGGTTTGCCGTTTTCGGCCAGCACTTCGGTGATGATACCGCTGGTTTCTGCCTTGATTTCATTCATCACTTTCATCGCTTCGATAATGCAAACGACCGTGTCTTCGGTGACGGTTTTCCCAACATCAACAAAAGGTGGGACGTCCGGCGACGCTGAGCGATAAAATGTGCCCACCATGGGAGAAAGGATTTCCCTCAACGGCACGCTTTCGATCGCTTTGAGTGCGGCGGGCGTGGTTTCAGGCGCGGCGGGGGCAGCCTCGGCTAGCCCCGCCGCGGCGGATGGCGCAGCTGCGGCTGCCTGAGTAGAAGGCCCTTTTTCAAGCTTGAGGCGGAACCCTTCCTTTTCGATCTCGAAGACCGAAAGGTCGTGCTTCTTCATCAGATCGATAATGGCTTTAATTTCTTTTAGGTCTTTTGGATCCAAGCGCTGCTCCTCTGGTTAAGGCTGAGCGTTTAGGTAAAGCAGCTTTGGGGAGCAAGGTCAAGCACGGGAATGGAGTGAGGGGGTGTTGGAGTAATGTGGCTTTGAACTAGCGCAGGTTCGCTACTCAATTACTCCATTACTTCACCACTCCAATTTAAGATTGTCGATGAGACCGACGATTACATCGTCGTCGATAAACCACCATTTCTTCTCATTCATCCGACAAAGCCGAATGAGACGCGAAGCCTGTGGAAAGAATTGCGCGAGCTTCTGGCATTCGAGATTGCCAGCGGCGGTCAGGTCTCAATTGTGAACAGGCTCGACCGCGAAACGAGCGGCTTGGTTCTGGTCGCAAAAACCGCCGCGGCCGCGCGTCGATTCGGACTGCTGATGCAGAAGCAACAGCTGCGCAAAGAGTATCTCGCCATTGTTTGGGGCTGGCCTGAATGGGAAACCAAAATCCTGGACGGTGCTTTGGATCGGCAGGGTAAATATCAGCACTCGGCGATCTGGCTGAAACAAATGGTTCATCCAGCGGGTGCGCAGGCACAGACTGAGTTTCACGTTGAGCGGCGCTTTGTTAGATCGACAACGGTCGGCGATAAATTCAGCGTAATCCGCGCAATTCCGTGCACGGGTCGCACACACCAGATTCGCGTACACCTCAACTCAGCCGGTCATCCAATTGTGGGCGACAAAATTTATGGCCCGGACGAGCGGCTCTATCTTCGATTCATTGAGACCGGATGGACGCCGGAACTAGAACGACGGTTACTCTTGCCGCGACATGCGCTGCATTCAGCCAAACTGTCGATCGAGGGGGAGCTCGAATGGAATAGCCCCTTGCCTATGGATCTCGCAGACTTCTATCGTGGCGGTCTGTGACCGCCGGAAGTGATCTTCCGATTTTCGTCACTTCAAATTCGGCGCTCATAGAGCGCCGCTACAGATTGCAATCGTAGCAACTACTCCTATGGTAGGCGCGCCGAATGAAAACGCTTCGCGCTTTTGTCGTATTCGCGTTTTTTCTTGCGTGTTCGCAAGTTTTCGGGGGACCGGAACAATCCGGCACAGAACTTTCTGCAACTGAACGTAATCCAAGGAGCTTCGAGTTCGCAGTCGAGTCGGGATATCTATTTGGGGCGATCAATCCTCCGGCTAATTATCAGATCGGCGCGGAGTTTCTGACGGCACGTATTCGATGGGGCGCGGTACGCAGCGATAGCTGGCTGCGCGGTTACAACCAGTTTTACATCAGCGGCATCGCCGAGCCGATTTTTCGGGGAATCGAGAACCATTACTTCGGATTCAATCTCGGCATGCGTTATAACTTTGTTCGGCCGGGTAGCAGGCTCGTGCCCTACTTCTCGGGAGGAGTCGGCGCGGGCTGGATCGACAGTCATCCCGAGGTTCCCGGCGGACAGGGGCAGGATTTTACTTTTAATATTTTATCTGCGGCCGGCGTTTCCTACATCGTGAACGATAACTGGAAGATAAACGTCGGAGCGCTTTATCAGCATCTCTCCAATGGCGGACAGACCGATCCGAATCCGAGTCTAAATCTGTTCGGGCCGCAAGTGGGCGTTACATGTTCGTTTTAATATGCCGTTGTCATGTTGAGCGAAGCGAAAGATCTCTGGACAGCGTTTGCGGGCACCAAAGGAACAATCATAGACTCTTCGCTCCGCTCAGAATGACAGAGTGATGAGCCCGCCTAGCGAAAACGTCCTGGTCGTCAGGCGCAGTTTGTTCGATCAGCTCGGAAGTTTCCAAGGGCTTAATTTCGAGCCGCAGAAATATCTCGACGCATTCTTGTCGCGCGGAAGCAATTCTTTCCTTTCGCGTTCCGAAGCTGAGCTTAATCCCGCCTACAAACAAATCATTCCCTACGCGTTAATCGCTTTCGAGAATAAGATTGCTTATTACGTTCGCGGAAAAAAAGCAGGCGAACAGCGCCTGGTCGCAAAAGGTTCAATCGGAATTGGCGGTCACATGAACGAGGCCGACGAATCGCTTTTCGCGTTGGATGAGGCGGCCTATCGCGCCGGCGTTGAGCGCGAAGTGAACGAAGAAATCAAAATCGACAGTCCGTTTGAAGACCGGATTGTTGCCCTTCTAAATGACGACACAACGGAAGTAGGGCGCGTGCATCTGGGCATCGTTCACGTTTTCAAACTGGCCGAGCCAAAGATCGAAAAGCGCGAAGCGATGATTACGGGGCTGACGTTTCTTCGAAAAGAAGAATTGCTTGCACGTCGCGAAATAATGGAGACTTGGTCGCAAATTTGCCTTGATTCGCTCGAGCGTTTGTTGAGCTAGCAACGCTTTTCTCGCTTCAACGTTTTAACGATTCAACAATTTTAACAACGCTAAGCCTACCGCTCCCTCTGGGGCAGAAATGTGATCTCGTCGATCTGCCAGCGACCAACCGGATGCGAAATGAGAAGATTCATATCGGCGTATCTCGCCGGATAATTTATGCGCCCTTGGAAGCTCCCGTGCGGCTCAAAAAACTGCGAGTTAAATTCGATGTCGCCCTTGACGTCGATCGCACCCGCAGGCGCTCCGAGCTTGGCTATCTCCGCAAAAAAATCCTGCTGGGCCGATGCCGGAAAATTCATGTGCGCTGCCGGGCTTAACCGCGAGTTAAAAAAGTTAATATCGCGCTGGACAACAATGCGCTGGATCGCGTCTTTGGCGAATTGTTTCCCTTCCCTGGCCATCTCCTGTTTGTTGGAGTTAAGCCACCAAAAACCTGCGCCAATCAGGCCCAGCACAATGATGAGAATAACAATGACTTGGCCGGATGATTTCGAACGAGAATGCATTTTCAATTTCTTCATAATTAATTAGTAGCCAAACCCGAGGCCTTTGATTACTGCGCCATTTCGGATGAGAACAGCATGTTTTTGTTTGCCAGTATAACCGCCGAAGCGATTTCGGGCGTTCACACTGAGATTGACCAAATAACCGTAGAGGTGTTCGCCGCTCTTGCCCAGATCGGCAGGTTTAGGTTCCCCATTCCATTCAATGCGCGCGCTGTCCGGGTCGATCAATTGTTTGTTGAGCCACTGCGTGACTATCTCCTTGTAATTGGCCGGGTATGGCCCGTAACGCTCTGTGTCCGCCTGTGCTTCTGCAATTGCTTGCAGCGCCAGCGTAATACCCATGATAAACGCGAGAATGAACGGCCGTGCCGTTTTCATGGCACGCATTCTGGGCTGTCAGAATTTTTTGTCCAGCCTAATGCTTCGCCAGTCGGTATGAGGGCCTTGGGACATTGTGACGCTACTTTTCTTTTGGCCCCGGTTTGGTTATGAATCCAAGCATGAGCAAGCATTTGGTTCTGGTAATCGTCTGCTTCGCGTTTGCGTTCATTGCCGCATCGGCGAAAGAGACTTCGATAGCCGCCGCCTCGCCCGAAACCCGACAACATGTGCAGGCACTGGATCCGGCGGCAGCAACCCAAGCGTGGTTGGCCAGTGTGCCGCGAAGCGAGCGCGAAAAATCAGACGCTTATTTCGAGGGCGGTTACTGGCTGATTCTTTGGAATTTTCTCATGGCGGCGACGATCTCGATTTTCCTGCTGGCCTCACGGATCTCCGCATGGCTGCGCGATTTCGCTGAGCGCGTCTGTACGGGAAGCCGTTGGCTTTCCCTACAGGTAATCCTCTACGCGATTCCCTATTTCTTCATCGCCGTCACGCTGAGTTTTCCTTTACACCTGTATGAAAATTTTTTCCGCGAACATCATTACGGCTTTGCGACGCAGAGTTTTCTGCCGTGGTTTCGCGATCAGCTGACTGGCCTGGACGTTGCAATAGTCGCCGGAACGATCCTATTGGTTGTGCTCTACGCTGTTTTCCGTCGTGTACCGCGAACATGGTGGATCTGGGGAACGGCCGTGGCAGTTCTTTTCGCCTTCGGCGCAGTATTCATCGCGCCCGTATTCATCGAGCCGCTATTTAATACCTATAAACCACTGACGAGTCCCGAGGTTAGAGACCCGATTCTCGCCATGGCGCGGGCGAATCAAATCCCGGTAAAGCAAGTGTTTGAGGTGGACGCTTCGCGACAGACCACGCGCGTAAGCGCGAACGTCGCAGGCGTACTAGGGACGACGCGGATCGCGCTGAATGACAATCTACTCAAGCAATGCACGCTCCCAGAAATCCGCGAAGTGATGGCCCACGAGATGGGCCATTATGTCCTCAACCACGGCGCGAAACTGCTGACTTATTTTGGAATTTTTGTCCTCATCGGATTGGCGCTTACTCGTGCGCTGTTCGACGCGGCCGTCACACGATGGGGAGCAAAATGGAGCGTGCGCGGCATTGCCGATCCCGCCGGGCTTCCGTTGCTCGTCTTGATATTCAGCACGCTGGTTTTCATCGCCACGCCGTTTATCAACACAGTGGTACGCGTCACAGAACGCGAAGCAGATGCGTTCGGAATCAACACCTCACGCGAGCCCGATGGCATGGCGAAAGTCGCGCTCAAGCTCGGCGCTTATCGCAAACTCGATCCGACGCCACTGGAGGAATTTATCTTTTTCGATCATCCCAGCGGCCGCGCTCGAATCCGCATGGCCATGGACTGGAAAGCGGCAAATCTGCCCGCTGGAGAATCACCTGTAACCGAGGACAGCTCTACCAGTCGCTAATGGCCAGGTCTCATCCGGCTTCGCGTGGGTGTTGCGATGGTGCGGCAGCGGTAAATGCGAACTTGCGTTTCCGAATCAGCATCAAATTACGAATGTAAATAAGGGAGTTTGGCAGATAAGCCAGAATACCAACCGGATCGCGTCGGAAAATAAAATAGAGACACATGAGCGCGCTTCCCGCGATGCTCCAGTACCAGAACGAGACCGGTATCACGCTTTCGCCCTGTCGCTCTGAGGCAAACCACTGGACGAGGAAACGCATCGAGAAAAGAGCGTTCCCGATGAAACCAAGGACCATGAGATAACTCCAATCCAGACCAAGGAACCGGTATTCTTTCCCGATCCAGGTAATGGCAATAAGTGCAAGTGTGTTCATAGTGATGAGGTTCTTTACCCTTTCGCCTCTTCCTTCACAAGGGAGAGGCCACAAGTCGCGCTACTCGTGCGCTCCCCAAAATTCGTGTTCTCTCGTGTTGGTTCGTGGTTAAAGCCCCACTTGTCGAAAAATTCCAGGATGGCGTCGCAAACATAATCGACGTCCTCCAGCGGCGATTCTCCGTGAATCGGCAGCGAGAGAATTTCTTTCACCACGGCTTCGGTGTGAGCGTGCATCCATGCCCGATACCGATGAGAAGAATCCGCTTCATCTGTTCTTTAGGTCAACCCCTGCGACTGCGACGCCTCGAGCGGAATTGATTATATGATCATGCCTTCATTCGCCCAATCAACGTATCGGCGATAGTAGCTGGCGTGTCGGCAATTGCGATTCCCGCAGCCTTTAGCGCTTCAATTTTTCCCGCCGCCGTCCCCTTCCCTCCGGAAACGATCGCCCCAGCGTGCCCCATGCGGCGTCCCGGTGGAGCAGTGATGCCTGCGACAAAAGCTGCCACCGGTTTCTTGCAATTCACTTTGATCCACGCGGCGGCTTCTTCTTCCGCCGAGCCGCCGATTTCACCTATGAGAATCATGGCGTCTGTGCCGGGATCTTCATTGAACAGCTTCACGCAATCGAGATGCGATAAGCCGTGAATGGGATCGCCGCCGATGCCGATGCACGTGGATTGTCCGTAGCCGCGTGACGTTAATTGCCACACCGCTTCATAGGTAAGCGTCCCCGAGCGCGAGATCACCCCGATGTTACCCGGCTTGTGAATGTAGCCCGGCATAATACCGATCTTGCATGCGCCGGGCGTAATGATCCCTGGGCAATTCGGACCGATCAACCGCGATTTCTTTCCGCGCATCAGCGCTTTCACGCGCATCATGTCCATCACAGGAATGCCCTCCGTGATGCAAACGACCAGTTCGACTCCGGCATCGACTGCTTCCAGAATTGAATCCGCAGCTGCAGGAGCAGGCACGAAAACCATTGAAGCATTACAGCCCGTTTTCTGTCGCGCTTCCCATACGGTGTCGAATACGGGCACTTTGCCATCGAACATTTGCCCGCCTTTGCCCGGCGTCACGCCGGCGACCACGTTTGTGCCGTAGTCAATGCATTGCCGCGTGTGAAACGCGCCCGCGCTGCCGGTGATGCCCTGCACCACCAGCCGCGTGTTTTTATCGACGAGAACAGACATAAGCGAAATGACGAATGACGAATGACGAATGACGAATCAATGTCGAAGTTCGAATGACGAAAACGTCCAACCGCGTATCTACTATTATTTCGGGCTTCGGCATTTGATCATTCCTTCGACACTCGTCATTCGGGCTTCGTCATTATTTTCTCTTGTGAATGACAAGCTTGTTTCCGTCGGGATCGCGAAATTGTGCCATCCAGCAAACCGGCGTCTCGGTCTTTTCAATATCGAACGTGACTCCGCGTTCTTTCAGCTTCGCGATGGCCGCGTCAATGTCATCGACTTCGAAACCAACCGTTGTCCCGTCACGCGACGGTTTCCAAGCCGGATGACAACCAACCCCGATTGTCGTAGCACCCAGATCGTACTCGACCCATGCGCCGTCCATCTGCGTGGAACTGGGCTTTAGTTCGAGTGTCTCCTGATAAAATTTTCGCGCGCGTTCCTTATCGGATACCGCGATAGCAATGAAGGCCACTTCATTTGTAATCATTTGCAGACTCCTTTTTCATTTTCGGGTTTGAGTTTGTGAATTATCAGCTTGTTACCGTCGGGATCCTGTACAACCGCCATGTGACAGCACGGTGTTTCAAAGGGCTCGGCCGCGAAACGCACATGCCGATCTTTCAATCGCTTGATCGCGTCATCAAAGTTTTCCACTTCAAAAGCCGCGCCCGTTCCCTGATCGGAGGGCGTCCACTGCTCGCCAACGTTCGCAATCGCGAGCGTCTCATCACCTACTGCGTACTCGATCCATTTTCCGCTCATCATTTCGTCTGCGATTTTTAACCCGAGCACAGCTTCATAAAACTCGCGCGCGCGTTTCATGTCCGTTACCGGAATTCCGACAAATGCGATGTTCTTAATCTTCATGTGTGATTGCTTTGTTCTGCAGCCAATCGGTCAGCAGTCCAATGATATTTGGATCGAACCCCGCGCGCTTTCCTTTAAATGCGTCGGCCACACTCAAATAATGTTGAAATGTGTGACCCGTGTTCGGGATTTCGTAGAAGGACGCCAGATCTCCATTCCGGTTCACATACGCCGCGATCAATTCGGAATCTTCGCGGCTCATAATCCAGTCGAACGCACCGCGAAGGACGTAGGTTGGAGCTTTCACGCGCGACCAAGCATCCGCGAGATTCAAGTTTTGCAACTGCTGGTAAAACGCTAGCGGCCGGCCATAAAGATGCGCATGATCCTTGCCTTCCGGCCAAAGTTCTGCGAGTTCCGGTTGTGCCTTCACAATATCCTCCACGGGCAGGCCTTTGATCAGCCATTCTTGATAAAGAGTCGCTGCGCCTTTCATTCGATCGTTCACTTCGCCAGGAGATTTTCCCATCAATCCAAATCGTCGGCGCTCGATTTCAAGCATGTGTTCGAACCAAGTCTTCACCCAGCCGCCGACCGAAATATAACCGCGCACTTGCGCCTGTTCGGCGTCCGTTTCAGGAACGAGCGGCGCAAAACCACCGCCATTGCTGATGCCCAAGATGTAAACTCGGCGTGTGTCGATGAAATCGTAGTTCTTCAATGCGCGAAACGCCGCGCGATAACCGGCCAGCTCCGAATCGAAATCGGTTTCGCCGCAAACTCCTTCGCTGTCACCCATTCCTTGTTTGTCCATCCGGAACAAAACGAAGCCGGGCATCTGCGCGAGACCGCGAAACACTAAACCGCTTTCGTCTTTCGTCTCCGCCGGCGCTTCAACCGAATCGCAGCTCAACCAACCTGCGACGAAAATGACCGGGAGTTTCCCTTTCGCATTGCGCGGTTTGGTAATGATCGTGCGCAATCGTTTGCCGCCGGGCGACGTTACCGAGTCGTAGATCATATCGACATTCGGATAACTTTCACGAGGCGTCTTCGCTTTGCGCGGAAGTTCTTCGGCGCTGGCAATAGTGCTTGTTAAAAGAAAGCAGGCCAAATAAGCGCCTCGAAATCCCAAGCTCCAAATCCCAAGCTCCAAGCAAACTTTTAATCGCATAAGATCAAAACCGCGTCAGCCAACAGACTTCGAGATAATTTTCGAAAAAATCAGCACCAATTCACGAGCTTCGGCTGCGAGCGCGTCTCGTTTTGCCCAGTCTCCTTGCTCAAACCAGCATCAATCAAGCGTAGAAAGAGACGGCTCTCCTTTGCCTCTTTTCGCCAAATTTTCACCCGCATCAGGAAATCTTTCTTGCTGAGCGCTTCGTCAGCCTCGATCCAATTCCCTGCAACAGAGCCAGAGGCACGAACTAATTGGCGAACGTCCTCGGTATTACTGATGGTTCTCGGCAATTGCTTAACGAATGCCCGCACGGATTCCGCAAACAGAAACGTCCGATCATCGAGGTCTCGCGGCTTGGCTCCATCTTCCATTTTGCTCTTTGAAATTTGAGATTTACTTGGGATTTGGATTTTCGGATTTGGAGCCTGCCACGCCAGCGGCTTTGACTGCCTTCTGAGCCGCGTCCGCCAGATCGTCCGCGGCGATAAGCGCGAGGCCGCTTTCTTTCAACAACTGTTTCCCTTGCTCAACGTTCGTTCCTTCCAAGCGAACGACAAGCGGCACGGACAGCTTCACCGTTTTTGCTGCGTTGATGATGCCGTGCGCGATGATGTCGCCCTTCATGATCCCACCGAAAATGTTCACGAGGATCGCTTTTACTTTCTTATCTGCGATCAAAATTTTAAACGCTTCGGTCACCTGTTCCTCCGTCGCGCCGCCACCGACATCGAGGAAATTGGCTGGCTCGCCACCGTAGAACTTGACGATGTCCATCGTAGCCATGGCAAGCCCAGCGCCGTTTACCAGGCAGGCGATGTTTCCGTCCAAGCCGATATAGTTCAGCCCGTGCTTTGATGCTTCCACTTCTCGTGGATCTTCTTCCGCTGTGTCGCGCAGCGCCGCGATCTCCGGGTGCCGATAAAGCGCGTTATCATCAAAGTTGAACTTCGCGTCGAGCGCCAGTACGTGCCCGCTGGTTGTGACCACAAGCGGATTGACCTCCACCATCGAGCAATCGAACGCGATAAACGTGCGATAAAGTCCTTCAAATAATTTCGAAGCGCTCTCTAGCTGGGACGATTCGAAGCCCAGCTGCTTCGCCAGTTTTCGCGTCTGGAAGGGTTGCAGCCCGGCTAACGGATCGACCGCCTGATGAATGATTTTCTCGGGTGATTTCGCTGCGACGGTTTCAATTTCCACTCCGCCTTCCGTGCTTGCGACAATCAAAGGGGCAGCTGTTGTCCGATCGAGCAGAATCGCAAAATAAATCTCGCGCGCGATCTCGGCCGATTCAGCGACCAGCACTTTGTTCACCACCCGACCGGCCGGGCCCGTTTGATGCGTCACCAGAATCTGCCCGAGCATCTTTGCGACAACTTCCCTTACGTCTGTAGATGTTTTGCGAAAATGAACTCCGCCTTGGAATCCGTTTTTAAACGTTCCTTTGCCGCGTCCCCCCGCGTGAATTTGCGCTTTAACAACAACTTCAACATCGCCGAGCTCATGCGCGATTTGCTCCGCTTCGTCGAGCGTCGCAGCGACTCTTCCACGCGTGGTTGCCACGTCGAATCTCTGCAACAGTTCTTTGGCTTGATACTCGTGAATGTTCATTTGCAGATTCCGCGAAGAGTGGAGTAGCTCGCGGAAGACAGATCAGCAAAAGATTTTTCTTTTGCAAATTGGCTTGCCGATTTCAAACCGGGCCGACTACGGTGGCAGCCATGACAACCTTCATCAAAATCTCCAGTCTGCTCTTTGCGTTTCTTGTTTCGATTAGCCTGCCACTTGCAGCCGGCACCCCCGAACAAGAAAAGGCCTTCGTAGCCAAATACAAAAC
Source organism: Verrucomicrobiota bacterium (assembly GCA_003217895.1). GTDB lineage: Bacteria > Verrucomicrobiota > Verrucomicrobiia > Chthoniobacterales > UBA10450 > Udaeobacter. Next base: position 6,001 of record QHMS01000102.1, on the reverse strand, counting down.
AGCAATGGAAGGCAAGGACACGGCCACGCTGCAGTCCTTCCTTTACACGCAAGGCTCAGACCCAGCGGCCGTCGAGTTTTACAAGATGATGCAGTCGGGGGAAGCCGGAGAGAAAATTTCCACGATTGAGCTTGTTGCTCTCACGCCGGAGGACCTGAAAAAAGCGACGACGCCAATGGACGGACCGACTGGCAAAGTTTGCCTGACCCTCAAACCAACCAAAAAGCTGGTCATCAAGATCGAGAAAAAAGACGCCAATGGCAGTTCCACCAGCAGCACAGAAAATCTGATCGCTGAAAAAGACGGCAAATTCGTCATTCCCGTCCCAGGGCCCTGTAAGTGACCTTTACTTTCGCCCTTCCCCCGAAAAGATCGGTAGGGTGTCGCACTCCGTGCGCGCTGCCAAGAGTAAAGGACCTTCACTTTCGTTCCTCTCCGAAAAGAGTGCCGACCGTGCGTTGATCCGGTGGCGGTTCGAGCGAGTTAACGAAATTGCGAAATCGCTCGGAGAACACTTCAGGTCGAAGTTTCCAGTAGTGAGCCATTCCGGGCGCGACGACGTAATGTCGCAGAAGGCCCTCCCAGCCTTTCCAGAGCTGCCTGTCCATCAGTCCATAAACATAATGAAAATGAATTGTCTCGAACGCTTTTAAAAACTGGTAGGCGGCATGGAAAAATCGCGTCCGTTCTTCGACGGAGAGTGTACCGATGTCTTCCAAGCCAATTCGCCAGATTCGCTCCAGCTCGGCATTCTCCATGAAAGGTTTCGTTACATCGCGTAACGCGGTAGCTGCTGCGTCTTGCGTGGCCAGCCTGGCTACACGCGTGCCCCGATGCACCTGCAACGCCAGATATAGCACGGACAAAACAACAGCAATCGAGCCGACCAATTGCGAGATCGCGCTAATGGCATCCCAGTTCATGCCTGTGTTATACCACATGCGAATGACTGGTCGCTACTTCGGTTCCTTAGCGACTTTAAGAACGTTCACGCCGTCGTTTCACCCGGTCGAAGGCAGACGAGGTTCGGGCGGGCGGATTCAATGCTGAGGTCGAAGGCGGCGGCACGGGTAACGCGGGTGACAAGATCGGTAAAAATTCCGGTGGCATAAAGCCCGCTCACACGTCGTAATCCGGGCCGAATTGCCGGAAAAATACAGCGCGCCGCGAAGATGCGCTGGAGACAGCGCACCCACCAGCCCACACCGCGTGGTTGTTTAGCAAGCTAGCAGCGCCATCTTAGTGTCCGTGTCACAAATAAAACGCCACTACCCGATCGGCGCCGAAGTAATCGGCAAAGATCAAACACATTTTCGCGTTTGGGCGCCAAAAGCCCGAGAAGTCGATGTTGTTGTGGAAGACTGCGCTGGCTCGGAGCCAGTCGTCTATCCGCTGACACCGGAACCGGATGGATATTTTTCCGGCGCTGTCAACGTCGGCGCAGGCAGTCGTTATCGGTTTCGAGTAAATGGCGGAGAAACCTTTTATCCCGACCCGGTATCGCGTTTTCAGCCGGAAGGACCACACGGACCCTCCTGCGTAATCGATCCACGGCAATTCCGATGGGCCGAGACGAATTGGCCTGGCGTCAAATTAAAGGGCCAGATCATCTACGAAATGCACATCGGCACATTTACGAAGGACGGAACGTGGCGCGCCGCGGCGGAGCAGTTGTCGGAGCTGGCGCGCATCGGAATTACAGTGATTGAGATGATGCCGGTCGCGGAGTTCCCGGGGAAATTTGGCTGGGGTTACGACGGCGTCGATCTTTTCGCGCCTTCGCACCTCTACGGAACGCCGGACGACTTGAAGGCGTTTGTCGATCGTTCTCACTCGTTAGGCCTCGCTGTGATTTTGGATGTCGTTTACAACCACTTCGGGCCCGACGGAAATTATCTCGGGATATTTTCAGACGATTATTTGGTTCGCGAAAAGGAAAACGAATGGGGTAATGCCATCAACTTTGATGGACCGAATTCGGGTCCCATCCGGGAGTTTTTCAGCACGAATGGCCGGTACTGGATTGAGGAATTTCATTTCGACGGATTCCGTTTCGACGCCACACACGCCATCCGCGATCAATCCACTGAATACATCATCGGCGCGGTTGGACGCGAGGCGCGCGAGGCGGCCGGCTCGCGCTCGATCCTTCTAATCGCCGAGAACGATCTTCAGGAAGCAAAGATGGCGCGGCCACTAAGCGACGGCGGTGATGATTTGGACGGGATGTGGAACGATGATTTTCATCACAGCGCTGTGGTAGCGCTCACTGGTCGCAACGAAGCTTATTTCGGCGATTACCTCGGGGCGCCGCAGGAATTTATTTCCGCGGCGAAATACGGTTTTCTTTATCAGGGCCAGGCGCAATCATGGCGAAAAGTGTTGCGTGGGACCCCCACATTCGGCCTCGCTCCCGAGGCGTTCGTTTGTTTCATCGAGAACCACGACCAAATCGCGAACACCGGGCCGGGCCAGCGATTGCGCTTTCAAACTTCACCAGGACGTTACCGCGCCATGACCGCCCTTCTCTTGCTAGGTCCCTGGACGCCGCTGCTGTTTCAGGGACAAGAGTTCGGCGCGTCCAGCCCTTTCCAGTTCTTTGCAGACCTAGGCGATGCTAGCGTGCGAGACGCAATTCGCAAGGGCCGCGCTGAATGGCTGGCGCCATTTTTATCGCTGAGCAAGGAAGACGCGTTGAAGAGCTTGCCAGCGCCGGATGACCCAGAGGTATTTGTTCGCTGCAAACTGGATTTGTCCGAGCGAGACAAGAATCGCGAACTTTACGATCTGCATATCGATCTTTTGAAATTGCGACGGGAAGATTCGTGCGGTGCTCGGGCCCGCGAGTTTCGTTCTCAGATATTTTTCGGGGGGAAACGACGATCGTCTGTTGGTAGTAAACTTTGGTGACAGACAGATCTTGCATCCTGCTTCGGAACCTCTGCTTGCGCCGCCCTCGGGGTGCAAGTGGGAAATACTTTGGACAACCGAGTCGCCGCGCTACGGCGGAAGAGGCACTGTTGCAATTGCAAGCGAGGAGCGATGGCTTTTGCCGGGCGAATCCACGGTCGCGCTACGACAAGTCGACGTTCGCTGCTAAGGCGCATTTGCTCTAACACGATTTACAGCCCATAACTTTCGCCGATGAAGTTTGGCTTTCTCAGTGTTGCGCTCTCCGTGTTGTCATTGGCCGGGTTCGCGCAGGAGAATACTCCGCCGCCGAGAATTTATCCCGTCGCGTTGCCAAACTACGACGAGGAAACTGCGACGCGGTTGCAGATTTTTTTGGACAACAGCGATTTCGGTCCGGGGAAAATCGATGGCAAAATGGGCGAATTTTTTCGAAAAGCGCTCATCTCATACAAGCACGCGCACGCGATGCCGAAGACCGGCGCAGTCGATCAATGGATGCTCGACCAAGTTCCCGTGACTTACACGACCTACACAATCAGAGAAGAAGATGCGAAAATGGTCGGCGATGTTCCGGGCAGCCACGCCGAGCAGGCGCGATTGAAATGGCTGCCTTACACGTCGCTGTTAGAGTTCGTAGCCGAGCGCTTTCATTCTGCGGAGACGTTCATCCAGAAGCTTAATCCCGGAAAAAATTGGGAGCATCTTCAGCCGGGCGAAGTCCTCAAAGTGCCGAATGTTTTGCCCTTTGAAGTAGAAAAATTCACTGAGGGAAAAGTTTCCGAAAATCCTGCTTTCGCGTCGCGCAAAGTTTTCGTCGATACGTTCGAGCATCTTCTAGAGGTCTTCGATCACGATCAGCTTGTTTGTGTGTTCCCGATCACGCCGGGATCGAAGACCCTGCCGGCGCCGGTGGGCACTTGGAAAATTCTCGGCGCGACTGTTTGGCCATGGTTCCGCTACGATGAAGGGATGCTCAACTATGGCGTACGCACTGAGAACTATTATAACTTACCGCCCGGTCCCAACAATCTCGTCGGAATTCTCTGGATGGGCTTGAACAAACCCGGCATCGGCATTCACGGCACGAATAATCCCGAGACAATTGGCCGCGCCGCGAGCCATGGTTGCATTCGCCTCGCGAACTGGGATGCCGCGCGGGTGAAAGATCTCGTGAGCGTCGGGAACACGGTCATCATTTTCTAGAGTGCCGCAAGCCAGGAGGCTTGCGCTACCTTATGTCGAGTCATAAATTATATTCGCCCAAGGAAGAGGTGCGCCGATGAAAGCTCAAAGCGGTATCAGCTATGACAACGCGGCAGTCGCCAGTTGCCCCAAGCATTTGCTCCAATTCGCAGTCGATCAGCGTTACGACGACTACACACCAGTCGATCATGCAGTCTGGCGCTTCATCATGCGCCAGAACATTTTTTTCCTGCGCGAGTACGCGCACAAAGTTTATTTCCAGGGGCTGCTCAACACCGGGATTTCACTTGAACGCATTCCGCGCATCGAAGAGATGAACGACATTCTCGCGAAAATCGAATGGGGCGCGGTTGCCGTGGACGGCTTCATTCCACCGGCCGCCTTCATGGAATTTCAAGCTTACAAAGTGCTGGTGATCGCGTGTGACATGCGTCAGATCCATCACATCGAATACACGCCTGCGCCGGACATTGTTCACGAGGCCGCCGGGCACGCGCCGATTATTGTCGATCGCGAATACTCGAAATATTTACAGCGGTTCGGTGAAGTGGGCGCAAGAGCAATGTCGTCTAAAAAAGATTTCGAGTTATACCAAGCGATCCGCCATTTATCCATCTTGAAGGAACGCCCGAACGCCGATCCGAAAGAAGTCGATGATGCGCAGAAGCTGGTAGAGCATCGACAGAAAACTTTGGGCGAGCCCTCCGAAATGGCGCTGCTCTCGCGCTTGCATTGGTGGACAGTCGAATACGGCCTCATTGGCACACCGGAGAATCCAAAGATTTACGGGGCGGGATTGCTTTCATCGATTGGCGAATCGGTCTCATGTCTTGAGCCGACAGTGAAGAAGATCCCCTACTCTATCAACGCGATGAATCAGCCCTTCGATATCACGACCCGACAGCCGCAGCTTTTTGTCTGTCGCGATTTTGAGCATCTCAAGGATGTGCTGGAAGAATTCGCAAGCAAGATGGCGTTCATGGTTGGCGGACTTGAGGGCATCAACAAGGCCATCGAGTGCAATAACACTGCGACCTGCGAATATTCGTCCGGCCTGCAAGTCAGCGGCGTTTTCAACGAAGTCATCACCGACGAGAATAATTCGCCGATTTATCTGCGGACGACCGGCAAGACTGCGCTGGCCTTCGGCAACAAAGAGCTCCAAGGCCACGGCATCGATTATCACAAGGATGGGTTTGGTTCGCCCGTTGGCAAATGGAAGCAAACGCCATCGGCGCCCGAGCTGCTCACTAACGATCAACTGCACGCACTCGGAATTGTCGAGGGCAAGAAGGCGAAGCTGGAGTTCATGAGCGGCATTGTCGTTTCAGGGAAAGTCGAGAAAATCTTGCGCCACGACGGCAAATTATTGTTGATCACATTCTCAAATTGCAGCGCGAAATACGGCGACCGCGTTCTGTTCGATCCAGATTGGGGCACGTGCGACGTGGCGGTCGGCGAGCGGATCAGTTCTGTCTTTAATGGTGCGGCAGACAAGGACGCCTATAACCAGGTGGCGCTCGTTCCGAAGGAGCGCACCATCAAAGTTCCTTCGGATGCAAAACGGAAGCGACTCGAAAATCTTTACGCGCAGGTGCGCAAGATTCGCGAGAGCAAAACTGGTTACGAACGACTTGGCGAGATTTGGGAAACGCAGCAGGCCGCACATCCCGAAGACTGGTTGTTGTCGATGGAGATCTTCGAGATCCTCGATACAACCGATCAACAGCGGCAGCTGAAAGCGAAAATCGAGAAGTTTCTGAACGAAAAGAAGGCGCAGACGAAAGATCTGACAACGCTAATCAGTTGGGGATTCCGTCTCGTCGAGTATCACAAGAAACCCGAATACCAGGCAGCTTTGCACGCCTCGCCGAAATAGGTAGGG
>QHMS01000100.1 GCA_003217895.1 Verrucomicrobiota bacterium | reverse complement strand
ATGAGCGCGTCGCGACCGATACTGCCGCCGCCGTAATTATAGATGTCGTCAAACAACGCGCCGGTGGAGAGGTTCGCCGCCGTTACGTTGACCTGAGCATCTCCACCGATTGTTCCGGGGCCGAAGCCCATGTAATTTCCATTTGCAACAGTCAAGAAGACCGTACCGGGGGCGGTGATGTTCTGCGACGCAAGCACATTAACGATGGCGTTCCCGCCGATGGTGCCCTGGCCGTTCGTGTAAATGGATGCTTCCAGAGCCATCGTATCAATTCCTGGGATGCCTGTTGCAGTCGAAGACGTGACGATGTTTTGAGCGCTCAGCGTGAGTGTGGCATCGCCACCGATGTGTCCACCAGCGATGAAGTGGGGCGGATTGATCTCATTGAAACCCGTGTCCGCGATATCCACGAGGATGGGACCCTGAACGATCATATCCCCAGAAACATTAACGAGATTCAGGGCGTTGCCGGTAATACTGCCGCCGCCGTTCGTGGAAACGAATGTCGTGAAAGCGCCACCAACCGAAATGCTTCCGGCACTGAGATTCACGGTTGCGTCTGAGCCAATGGTTCCGCCGCCTGTGCCGTCGTTGCGGGTCGAAATCCCAGCAAAAACATCGTTCGCTATCGAGAGAGCACCACCGATAGCTAGCCTCAATATGGCACTGGATCCGATTGATCCGCCGTGTCGATCATTAATGAGCGCAGTCAGCGAATTGGCGCTGAAGTCTCCACCGGTACCGACATCGATGGTCGCACTCCCGCTGATTTGTCCCGGACTGCCGCCTGTGCCGTTGTCGCTGTTCAAGATCTGGAACGTCGCGTCGCCCTGGGCAGTAAGCGCTCCTGAAGAAGCAATAGTAAGGCTCGTATCGCTTCCGATCAGTCCTCCGGTGTTGTCGAGCGTCGCAGTCAGCGCTCCTGAAAGACTAATGTTGCCGCCCACCCCCAGCGTGATATTGCCGCCGTTGTCGATCCGGCCGTCTGTATTTTGAACATCCAACTCAAAATCATTCATAGCGGTCAGATTACCGCCGATGTTCACAGCGATATTTCCGCCTGTTCCGATGTGCGCGCCGTCGTTCCTGACGTGCAAAAGAGAAAATTCCGTAGCCGAACTGTTCGTGTAATCGCCGGTGATGTTGAGTGTGAGATTAGCTCCGTTCGCCAGCGTGGTACCCGGCAGCACCAATGTCTTCAGTCTCATCTTGCCATCGAGTAAGAGAGAGCCGCCAATTTGCAGCGTCAGGTTGTTTCCGGCGGTCGCCTCGAGTGCACCGACGCTCATCGTGCCGGGGTTAGTAAGTTGAATCGATCCTTCCGCGGCAAGCTCGAGAATCCCGATGTTGGAAATCGGGGAATCAAGAATGAGATTCGAGCCGGCGCCGCGCGCGTACATGGCAAGCTCGTTGAGGCCTTGGAACGAGACGTCCGACGTGAGATTGATCGAGCCGTTCACAGTCGCCAGCACCAGCAGGTCCAGTCCCGTAAAAGTCAACGTGCCGCCCGGCGGTCCGGAGGTAATCCCATCTACACCGATTAAGGCAAGCTTTGTCACGCCGCCGTTACTAAGGTCAATGGTCGGATTCCCGTTAAGCGACAGATTCTGGAACTTAAACGCGGCAATCGGCAGATGGTTCGGATCGGCAAAAAATTCGCTATCAAGATGTATCGCATTATCGAAAGCTGACGTGGAACCGAATGCCCACAGTGTGAAAGGTCCATCATCAGTTGAGCCGCGATAGATTTTGCCGAAGTCAGTCACGCCATTCGTTGTGATCGACGGATCCGTTGTAATGGTCGTTCCGCTGGTGATGACGTACGGATTCGGCGACGTAATCGTACTCGGTGTCCCGAACTTGGTCGGCGTTGGTACCGGAGTTATCGTCGGGCTTATTGTCGGGGACGGAGTCGGCGTTTCAATTCGAACTTCGACAACAGCCGGATTTGAGCTCGCGCTCTGATCGGTGACATTGACTATGTTGATCAAGTCCTTGATAAGCGGCTGACTGGTTGTCACTGCCAGCTGCTGCTCTGCAACCTGCTCGTTCATCACCGTCTGGATGAGCGGCAAGTTCGCCAGCGGCGCAAAATCGGTAATCAGAGGCGACGTCGCGAGGACCAGTTTCACATCGAATTTTTCCGGCTTCTTAACGTGCCCGTGTTCGGCGATTACCATCTCGCCGCCATGCACGGTCACAGCTTTTTCAGGATGACCGAGCGGATAAATCGTACCGGTTCCTTCGAGAACCATAAATTTTGTGGGCGGGCCCGCTGAAAGAAGCGCCGTCCCGCCCATCACGGCAACAGTGACCGCTGTTGTGTTGGCTCGAACCGGGGGGGCGTTGGGGGGAACCTGGAGAAGAATCGCGCCCTGGGTCAACTCTGCCTGACGCGCTCCAGCGGTAAAACTGAAAATCGTGTTCGCGCCGAGCCGCGTGATCGTGAGATCGTTAAAAGTCAATTCCGCTCGCGACTCTGTTCCGGTGCGCACCGCCGACCCTTGGATGACTTTATCGTTCACCGCAGCCGCATGAGGCGCGGCATGCGCTTCCAACAAGCGCACGTCCTGAATCACCTGCGACACGCGTGCTTCTTTCAATGTGTCAGCGTTCGCTAATCGCGTTTGGGCACCCAAAATAAAGAGCACCCCGCAGACTGTTATCGGTTTGCTGTTAAAAGTTTTCGTCAAAAACATGTTTATCTTTTAGTTGTCCTGCACCGGTTGGTTCCGGCATTGAATGTGGCGTTGCGGGCGCGGCAGTTGTCCGACCCGCTACGTTGGCCTGAGCCTGGCCAAGAACCGATACGCGTGTCCCACCGCCGAAAATAACAAGGTTGGTGTCCACCAAAGTCTTTTTCGATTTCTCTTGTTGCTGCTTCTGGCTTTCCGCCGCGACCAATTTCTCGCTGCGCAGCGGCGGAAGACCGACAATGAATCGGCTGGTCTTCACAAAGCGTGCAATATCGAAGTCCACCGGATCGCTCACCGCCGCGTTTGGATTGCCCATGACCAATTGGCCCGGGCCAACCAGAACCGAATCGCCAAGGTGGCCGGGGCGATACAATCGCCCTGTGCCTTCCAAGACCAGAAATTTGCAAACGCCGGGATGAAATTCCAGCATGCTCGTCGTCCCCGTGATCGCTCCCGACACCGTGGCCGCATGAATTTTCACATCGGTCGCGCTCTTTGGCGCTTGAACCAAGACTGCCCCTTCGCCCAAGTCCAAGTCGTGCGTGCCGTTTTTGAAACTGAAGGTGGTGTTTGCCGCGAGCCGCACGACCGTTTCACCTGGTAAAATTAGCTCGGCGTGCGAGTCCTTGCGGGTTCGTACGATTGTTCCCTCATCGACGATGTCGTTTACCGACGCCGAGTGCGCCGCAGACATAGGACGCAGCAATTGCACATGATTGTTTACTCGCGTGATGCGCGCTTGGTTGAGTGAAGCCGCATTCGCTTCGTTTGGAAACCGCGTCACAAGGCACGCCGTGATGGTAACCAAAGCAAGAAGCTGAAGCTGTCGATTGATGCGCATGTTCAGCTCATGGTTATAATTTCGGCGAGCTTTTTGGGGCTTCGCCTTAGTGACGTCAAGCCTTTTTTTGTAAAATGCGCTAAAAAAGTGGCCGCGCTTACAGCCAAAGGGGCATTAATGGCACGCGGAAGCCCGATTGTTAAATTCCGATAGTCCACCTTCAGTATCTGTCTTCGGAATTTATGGAGCGAAGTTTTAGAAAATCTTTTCGAACAGAGATGTTTCTAAATGGTGCGAACGTAGCTGGGCGCTAGCGGCTAAACGCCAAGCAGCTGGCGCTGCCAAGGAACCAGCAACGACCCTGCTCGCACGCCGTCGGCGGCAATTGCCTCGAGTGTGCCACGCGGCGCAATGAATGACGGCTCCAAGCCGAGCTCTTCAGCTGATCTGTCGCGCCGACGCCGGAGCTCCTCTGTGCGTCGCACTGTCTCGGCAGTTGGCCGAGTCCCAGAGCGCCGGCGCAACACCGGCCACACCGATTCAGGAGCCTGCAATGCGCTGCTCGCCGCCTCGCGAAATGCCTGGCGCCGGCGGTGGGAAAAATGTTTGTAGTCGGGCACGCTGCCTGAATCAAAACTAAGCGCAGCGTTCAAAAGTCTCTCATTCTGTAAGATGTGAAATGGCGGGCGATCAACCATCTCCGCTTCTCTTTCGCGCCATTGCCAAAGCGCGCGCAGCACCGCAGCGGCGCGCCCGCGAAGCGCGCCAGATCCACGAACACGCCAAAGCTCGTCTTCGTTGCGGACGCGCGCGACAGCCGCCTGTTCAATCGCGCGCTCACATGATTGCCGCAACCAATCCCGGCGCTCATAACGGTCTAAATCAGCTTCCAACTTTTCGGCAAGCGGTAACAGATAACGCACATCGTTAACCGCGTATTCTGCCATTCGAGCCGGCAAAGGTCTTTTTGCCCAATTCGCTTTCTGTGAACCCTTGGGAAGTTCCAGGCCAAAGTAGCGTTTCACCAGCGCAACCAGGCTGAATTCGCGAATTCCAAGAAGACGCGCGGCAATCGTCGTGTCGAAGATTTTGTGCGCGACAAAATTCAAGCCCCGACGCAGCATGCGCAGATCGTAGTCTGCGCCATGCAACACAATTTCTTTAGGCTCGAGCGCCCGGCGCAGTGGCTCGAGATCGATACCGGCCAGCGGATCGACGATGAAATCAACACATTGACTGCCCCTCATTCCGAGCCCTTCGACTTCGCTCAGGACAGGCTTCGTCGAGGAATCCCGTCGCATTACCTCGGGCGCAGTTCCACGGGATCCTTCGACTTCGCTCAGGATGACTGCGTGTGGCACACTGATCTGAAGCAGACAAAGTTTCTCGCGATACGAATGCAGGCTGTCGGCTTCTGTATCGAGGGCAACGCGATCGGCTGCTTCGATTTGCGAAATCAAGCTTGCAAGCGCTCTGGTACTCGCAATTACCGAAAATGATTGAGGTTGCTTGGTCACCATCGCTTAAGCTTCAAATCCCAACTTCCAAGTTCCAAGCAACTCGCAATCATCAAATCGCAAAAAATCCCCGCATTTGTTTTGAAGATTGGGGCTTGGAATTTCTTTGGATGTTGGAATTTGGGATTTGGAGCTTTTGCGGTTAGCGCAGCCCGCTGAGCAACAATTCCGCGTTCGTTTTGGTCGCTTGCAGATTTTCGATCAGTTTCTCCATCGCCTCGAGAGGCGGGAGGGCTGCCATTGTTTTGCGCAACATCAGGACGCGTTCCCATTCATCGGGATGATAAAGCAACTCCTCGCGCCTAGTAGCTGAAAGGAGCGGATGGATCGCCGGATAAAGCCGTTTCTCCTGCAACCCGCGATCGAGATGCAGCTCCATGTTGCCGGTGCCCTTGAACTCTTCGAAAATTAATTCGTCCATTCGGCTGCCGGTTTCGGTCAACGCTGTCGCCAGCACCGTGAGGCTGCCGCCTTCCTCCGAATTGCGCGCCGAGCCGAAAAATTTCTTTGGCTTAATGAGCGCCTTCGCTTCCACGCCGCCAGACATGATCCGTCCCCTGCCCGATTCCAAATTATTGTATCCGCGTGAAAGGCGCGTGATGCTGTCGAGCAAAAGCACCACGTCTTTTTTCATTTCGACAAGACGCCTGGCTCGCTCCAGCACCATCTCCGCCACCTGCACATGGCGCTGCACGCTCTCGTCAAAGTTCGAATGATAAATCTGGCAATCCACCTCTCGTTCTAAATCTGTCACTTCTTCCGGTCGCTCGTCCACCAAGAGAAGGATAAGCACAATGTCTGGATGATTTACCCGGATCGCTTTCGCAATTTCCTTGAGCATAATGGTCTTGCCCACTCGCGGTGGCGCGACGATGAGACCGCGTTGCCCGCGCCCAAGCGGCGTCAGCAAATCCACCGCGCGCACACAGATGGAGTTCGTCATGGGATTTTCCAGCATTATCCTGCCCTGCGGAAACTGCGGCGTTAGCTTGTCAAAGTGCGGCGGTTCCGCCCACTCGTCAGCAGGTTGGCCTTCGATGTGTGTGACCTTGTCGAGCGAGAGGAATTTTTCTCGCTGAACCGGCAATCGAACAGTCCCGGCTATTTTTTGCCCGGGTCGCAGGTGATGCTGCTCGATGAGTGCACGCGGAACTGCCACGTCCTCAGGCAGCGGCAAAAAATTCAATTTGGGCCAGCGCAACATCGCAAAGGAATCCCTGACTTGGTCGACGAAGCCTTCCGCAGCGACCGTTGCGCCACCGGCTAATGCAGCGCGGATGATATCGAGGATATGCTGATGACGCGACCGGGCCGGATTCAAAAACAAATCCAAATCACGCGCCAATGCTCTTAGTTTTTTTTCCGAAAGGTCTTGCAGCTCATTTAGGTCAAGCGGGCGCTCAGGTGCAGCAGCGGCAGCGTCGGCCGCACCCTCGCGATTCGCAGGCGACACGCCTGCCTCTACAGCTTCTGTCTCTGAAGCCGAGGCTTCTACCTTTTCGTCCATGATTGCTTTTGCCACAATGCGACGAGGAACTGCGCCTGCTCGGCAAGTCTCGCTCGATCGCTGTTATTCCAAGCGACGTGATCTCCACGGCTGATTTTTTCATCCAGTGGCATTTGTGAATTGATCATTTGCTTAGCTTCCGACGCTTTAATCGACATCCGCTCCATTAACCGGCCTAGCTGCACTTCGTACGAACAGGCCACCACCACCACTCGGTCGCACAATGTTTCACCGCCGGTTTCATAAAGGAGTGGAATATCAGCAAAGAAAAAATCGGGAGAATTGCGATGATTTTTCGCCTCGGCCCTCCACTGGCTGCGAATCCGCGGATGGAGGATCCGCTCAAGCGCACGTTTCCTAGTCGCGTCGCCAAATATTATCGCTCGAAGTTTCGCCCGATTCAAGGCTCCATCGCTTGAAAAAACGCTGCTGCCAAATTTTTCTCGAATTTCCTGTTTCACCTCCGGAAGCTCGACGAGAGCGTGCGCTGCCTCGTCGGCATTAAAAAATTTCGCTGTGGGAAGAATCGCGCGCAGGCATTCGCAAAATGTGCTTTTGCCAGTGCAAATTCCACCGGTAATTCCGATCGCAGGCATGAGCGGAAACATAGACGTTCCCGCGGGGTAGCAAACGAACATGTTCCGCCGTCTTAAAATGTCGAATGTCGAATGTCGAAAGAATGACGAAGCCCAAATGGTCCGAAATTTTGCGGCTGCGCTTTCGTCATTCGGTCATTTGGACTTCCTTCGTCATTTGGCATTCGGATTTCGTCATTCCACTCGGCAAGCAGCAGCGACAAGGTAGCAATGCTCCTTTCCGCCTTGGTAAACGCTGATATGTTCCGCGGCATGACGCAGCAAGTTTTGTCAGGAAAAATCGGGGTGGTGTTCGGCGTGGCGAACAAGCGCAGCATCGCCTGGGCAATCGCGAAGGCGTGGGCTGGCGCGGGCGCGCATTTGATTTTTAACTACCAGGGCGAGCGATTGAAGGAAAACGTCGAGGAACTAGTCGGCGAATTCGGGGAAAAAACGCCGCTGTTTCCCTGTGATGTTTCCAGCGACGATGAGATCAAAGCATTCTTTGAAAGCGTGCGGAACGAAACCGATCGCGTCGATTTGATGCTGCACTCGCTTGCATTCGCGCCGCGAGAAGCGCTGGAAGGCGATTTTGTGAGTACCACACGCGAAGCGTTCCGTGTCTCGCACGATATCAGTGCGTACTCGCTCGTGGCCCTCACCCGCGAAGCAGCGCAGCTGATGACCAATGGCGGAAGCATCCTGGCGATGACCTATTACGGCGCGGAGAAAGTCGTGCCGCATTACAACGTGATGGGAGTGGCCAAGGCCAGCCTCGAAGCCAGCACGCGTTATCTTGCTTACGATCTCGGCCCAAAAAAGATCCGGATAAACTGCATTTCTGCAGGGCCCGTTCAAACGCTGGCCGCTCGCGGCATCAGCGGATTCACATCAATGTTGAAGCATTACCAGGAGCGCGCGCCGTTGAAACGCAGCTGCGATCCCGCCGAGCTTGGCGCTACCGGAGTTTTCCTCGCCAGCGACGCTGCCGCAGCTATCACCGGCCAGGTCATCTACGTCGATGGCGGCTATCAAATCATGGGGATGTGACCATCTCTCCGTCTTCGTTTTCCTCTTCCTCCTACTCGTATTCTGACTCTTACTCATGCTCCTGCTCCTAACCGAATAACAAATCCATCGAGCACGATTACGAGCATGAGCACGAGTTTTAGCAACGAGACATGATCGCGCGGATCTGGCACGGGTGGACGAAACGAACGGTCGCGGAGGCCTATGAAGAAATGCTGCGCAACGAAATTTTTCCAAGCATCGCCGCGCGAAACATCGAAGGCTATCACGGCGCGGAATTGTTTATCAGCGATGATGGTGGTGAAGTCGAATTCGTCACTTTGCTGCGGTTCGATTCCATGGATGCGGTGAAGGAATTTGCCGGCGCGGATGAGGGTAAGCCTGTGATTTATCCCAAAGCCGAGGCGCTCATTGCGCGAATGGAGCGAGCGCGGCATTATCGGATCGCAAGCGCGAGATAGATTGTAGGGCAGGCGCATCCCTGCCGTTCGTGCGCCCGGCAATCCCAAAAGCGTTCGGGGTTGCCCTACAACTCAGCTGCGCGACCTTCGTCCGTATGCAACTTACTTCGAAGCTCCGAGAAATCCTTGGCAACGAGATTGTCGCGGACGATCCGGAAGCG
>QHMS01000099.1 GCA_003217895.1 Verrucomicrobiota bacterium | reverse complement strand
CTTTGGCTTGAGGTCTTGGACTTTGATCTTTTTCTTACCTTTTGCTGGCATTTATTTTCCTTTCGGGTTGGTTTGTATTGTGTCAGTGGCGCCGAAGAGCAATTGCCCGCCTGTAACGTCCTGTTTTGGAATCAGGTCATCCAGACGAATCACTTTTTCTTTCTTGCGCTTTGGCCTTTGATTTCCTGACTCTCCGGCGGGCGCATTGTTTTTATCCTTCGGAACGCTCACGGTTAGCTATTTTGTTACCAATATTCGTGCCAAGTCCTGAACGGCTTGAGAATATTGAAGGGGCGGTGGCGCATTTATCGTTAATTGACAGTCACTTACGCAGAAATTTGCTCTGTTAAAACTAATAATCGCCGAGGGCAGTAACCTGAGCGCCCAGGTCTGTTTTCAGGCCACCGTGGCTCCTTTTTAGCCACCGTGCTTCACTTTGAGGCCGCACTGCGGAGATAACGGGCGAGCGTGGAGCGAGAAATGCCAAGCAATTTTGCAGCCTGCCGCTGGCTTCGGTTGGCTTGGTCATATACGAGGCGGACATGCCTTTTGATGGCGCTGTCCAATAAGAGATCGGTGTGCCTCTCAGGCTCTGTGTGGTTATGGACGGGCATAGGACCTGTTTGGACGTTATCCCATCCCGCTGAATGTGATTCTAGATCCGGAGGAAAAATAACATGTTCGGGCAGAATCACCGAGCCGTTGCAAAACAACGTCATTGTGCGCACCGTGTGGCTCAACTCGCGCAGGTTGCCGGGCCATTGATGACGAAGCAATTTTTCCATGGCCTCGGGATGAATAGCCGCAATATTTTTACCTTCTTTTAACGCTGCGAGTTTCAATTCCGTCGCAATCAATGCCGGCAACTCCTCCAGCCGCTCGCGCAGCGGCGGGATAAGCAAGGTCAAGCCGTTCAATCTCTGATAAAGGTCCTCGCGAAATTTTCCCAATCGTACCCGCTCGCGCAGGGAGCAGTTTGAGGCGCAGATGATTCGCGCGTTGGAAGTGAGCATTCTTTCGGAACCGAGTCGCTCAAATTCGCCGTATTCGAGGACGCGCAAGATTTTTACCTGGGCGAGGGGACTCATTTCCGAGATTTCGTCAAGGAATATCGTACCGCCATCAGCAAGCTCGAATTTTCCTTTAATGCTTTGCTGCGCCCCAGTAAACGCCCCGCGCTCGTGACCAAACAACTGACTTTCAAGCAGCGTATCGCTGATTGCCGAAGCGTTAAAAGCGATGAATGGGCGGCCTGCTCGCGTTGATGAATTATGTATCGCGTGAGCGAGCAAGGTTTTGCCTGTACCAGTTTCACCCAGGAGCACCACGGGTACGTCTGATTTGGCCGCGAGCGCTGCCAACTGCAAACAACGGGCCATGGCGGCGTTGCTGGTAGTCAGGTCTTCGAGCCTTAGTCTGGATGGCGATTCTTGCACCGAACTTATTGCCTCATGCTCTCTTGTAGCTGGCGAATCGGTTCAAATGCATATTCGATCATCGTCCGGCCACCGACGATGATGTGCGCATCTCCCCGCATACCGACACGGAGCGGGAGAACTTTTCCTGCGCGCGAGGAGATGTCATAGCGGTCCAGTGATCCCAAGGCGGTGAAGTGCGATCCGTCGCCGCTAGTGACAGCCGACGGGCTGATCCAATCGAGTTTTCCAGTTACTGTGCCATAACGCTGATACGGGTAGGCTTCGAAAAAATAGCGAATCCGCTGGGCCGCAATCAGCTTCGACAGGCCAGTTTCATTTAGGGTGATCCGGGCTCGGGGCTTTGCGTCTTTCGGTGCGAGTTGGCAAAGCACTTGTCCCTGCTGCACGAAAGTGCCCACGCTCCGTTGATC
This sequence comes from Verrucomicrobiota bacterium, assembly GCA_003217895.1. GTDB lineage: Bacteria > Verrucomicrobiota > Verrucomicrobiia > Chthoniobacterales > UBA10450 > Udaeobacter. The sequence goes on along the minus strand of QHMS01000099.1, from coordinate 7,070 downwards.
CATGGAAATGATCACGCCTTCGTATGGACTGCGAATCGTAAGCAGGTTCTGTTGCGCATTTTTCAGATCGGTCTTCAAGGCGCCGATGCGCATTTTTAACTTTTCAATTTCCGATTGCTGCTCGGCTCGTTGGCGGGCGTGCTCCGTCTCCATTCGCTCACGGTCGAGATTCACCTGCTGCACAGTTCTTTGGGCGACGCTCAAATCTTTTTCCGACCCGGCTAAATCGAGCTTCATCTTTACGATGTCAATTTCCGACTCGCCGCCCAGCTTGGCTAATTTTTCCATGCGCGTGACGAGGTCGCGGCTGGTGTTAGCATGGTTCTCACGAAATTTTACTTCGCTTTTTGCCTGCTCAATCTCTGCATTTTTCATCCCAAGTTGCGCGACATAAGCATTGTCATATCGAGCGAGGCTTTCTTCCTTGCTGCGTAAGTCCTCCGTGAGCGTCCGGAACTCAGTATCCAAACCGCGAATCTCCTCAGAACGTAACACGAACAACTCTTCTCCGGCTTTTACCGGTTGACCTTCGTCCACCCCAATGTGGCTAATGATAGCTCGCACGGGTGATTGGATCGGATCGGCGCCGGTCCCGGGGACCAGGACGAATGGACAACGTACCGTCTCTGGCAATCGCATCACAATTGCGACGAGCAGCGCGAATAGAAAGGCCGCCAGCAATAGCCAGGCGGTCGAGCGGATGATCCAGGACGGCGGCTCCTGCGGCAGCATCTCGGATTCCACATCGAGCGAGCCGCGTTCGGTTAATTGTGAGCTCATAGACGTACTGGTTCAGACTCCCAGTTGCTGGCTCGAGAGATAATAATACAGCCCGCGCTGTGCCATCAATTCATCGTGCGTCCCAATCTCGGCAACGCTTCCCTGTTCGAGCACCACGATAGAATGCGCTTCGCGAATCGTGCTTAACCGATGCGCTATCACAATCGTGGTGCGGCCTGCCATTAACCGACCCAGATTGTCTTGGATCGCGCGCTCCGATTCTGTGTCCAGCGCGCTCGTTGCTTCATCAAAAATCAACACTGGCGGATTACTATAGATTGCCCGCGCAATCGCGATGCGCTGCTTTTGGCCACCTGAAAGAGAAAGACCCGATTCGCCAATCTTTGTCTCGTAACCAAGCGGAAGACGCATAATGAAATCGTGCGCCGCAGCAGCTTGTGCGGCGGCAAGCACCCGATCGAGATCTGGCTCCGGATCGCCAAACGAAATATTGCGCGCGATCGTGTCGTTAAACATATGATTCTCCTGAAGCACGGTTCCGATGTGCCGGCGCACGTCGCGATAATTCAGGGTCTTCAGATCGATATTATCAAAAAAGATCGCACCTTCGGTAGGCTCGAGCAGCCCAGCAATCAATTTGATGAGAGTCGTTTTCCCGCAGCCACTGCGGCCCACGAAAGCCACCATCCGCCCCGGGGCCAAATCCATTGTGATATTTTTTAAAATGTCGGGCGATTCGGGCCCGCCGTACTTGAAACTGACTCCGCGTAGCTCGATTCGCCCTTCGAGGCTGCGCACCGGGACGAGTCGGGAACGATCATGGCCCTGTTCGGGTTCCTGCTCGAAAATGTCGTTCAGACGATTCAGGAGAACAACAGCCTGTTGCATGCTGTCCCAAACCCCAAGCGCACGCAGAATGCCAGCGTATGCCATCGCCGTCAGGGAGCTGAACGCGACAAATCCGCCAACGCTCAAGTGTCCATGAATCACTTGCGTCGCGCCGACCCACAAAAAGATCGCAGTAGAGAAAAGACCGATGCTTTGCAAAACACTGTCGTACGACATTACGATGAAGGTCGCCTTGAAAAGTTTTTGTGAGACGGAGAGAAACTCGTTTAGCATGGCGTCACGAAAAGCGTTCTCGGCCGATGCCGCTTTCACTGCCTCGATGCCTTTGATGGCATCGATTTGATGCGAACTGTATTTGCCCTGGCTTTCCTCCACCCCGTGATACAGAGGACGAAGCACTTTTACCGAAAAAATCATTAGTCCCACGTAAAGCGGCGTTGTTGCCAGAAACGCGATGGTGAGCAATGGACTGTACATCGCCATCAAAATCAGTGCACCGACGAGAAAAACTGCTGCCAGCAAAGCGCCAACTCCCTGTTGGACGGCAAATTGGCGAACCTGCCTCGCACCATCGAGCCGGCGTTGAATGTCACCTGTCCGGCGACTCGTGAAATAAGTCATTGGAAGGGAGAGAAGCTTCCGGCTCAGGAAATCGAGAACCACTGTATCAAGTCGTACAGTCGCAAAGGCCAGCAGATATTCCTGGGCCAGAGTGGAGAGCTGCACGAAGACGATGGCCGCGATCAAGCCGAGCAGGATCGTCTTCAAGAGCCCGACATCGTTTTCGACAATGACCCTATCGACCACCATCTGGGTGAACACTGGGAAGAGCAGTTGAAGAACGCTGACAGCGACGGCCAGCCCCAGCACCTGAAGCAGGATCACCTTGAATCGCGCAAGAAACGGAAGAACCCACGCCAGGGTTCCTTTACCCTCCGGAGCTTGTTCGAATGCGGGCGTGTAGTCGAACAGTGCCGCGTAACCGGTCCATTTTGCTTCGAATTCGCGTCGCGGAAGTTTTCGCAGCCCGCGCCCGGGATCGGCCACGCGCACAAACTGCGCATCGACATCGTAGAGCACGATCCAGTGGTTGCCCTCCCAGTGCACTATCGCTGGCAGGGGCATAAGTGGGAGATTGCGTAAGGAGATCTTTAACGCGCGCGCCGCCAAACCAAGTTCAGTTGCGGCGCGGGATAGTGCCTTGAGGCTGGTGCCGTCCGTAGCCGTGTGACAAAGCAGTCGAATTCGTGCCAGGCTTACCTTGCGGCCGAAATACCGGCAGATCATTCCCAGACACGCCGCGCCGCAGTCCATCTCGTCGATTTGCAGGATATGATCGATTTTGCGGATGCGCCTGCCGCGTTTACGAAACAGTCCGCGCTCGTCCTTGAACGGCTCTTCTTTTCCTTCGGTTTCAGCCGGCGGCTGCTCACTATCCAGCTCCACTTTGTCGTGCACCTGCGTTTCGGCGGGGAGCAGTTCGGTGGTGAAATCGAGAGGAATTCGCGCCTCAGTTTTCGCCTGATAAAGGGCCAGCCGCTCGATCAAGAGTTTATCGAATTCGGGAAAACGCCGGCGCAACTCGCTAACCGCCGTGGGTTCCAACGACAGCAATTCACAGTCCCTGAAGGCTTGTACCGACGCGGCGCGCGGCGAGCTATTCAAGATCGACAATTCGCCAAAGAAATCGCCTTCACGATAAAACGCCAGATTGCGCTCGGTTCCATCGACGCCAATGAAGGCGCGTGCCCGTCCCTTCTGCAAAATGTAGAGAGGTCCGGCATCGTCGCCCTCGCGGATGATGAGCTTGCCTTTTTCAAAGGTCACCGGTTTTAACCTGTCGATCATGTTGCGCAACACAGCGATCGGCAGCCGGCCGAAATTGCTGAACTGATAAAGGAAACTTTGCAGGGCCCGATTTCGGCCGGTTGTCTCAACAAATTGTTTTAACTCCGGTACGCGACCGACCAGCTCGAGAAAATCATCGCGATCGATCCGCAAAACATCTACTCCGGTGCTGCAGCGCACGGTTGCGTTTCGAGTTCCACCCTCGGCGAGAGCGGCTTCTCCGAATGAGTCGCCCGGCTTTAACACTCCCAGCGGGATTTCCTCACCATCAGGCTTGATTTTGAGCGCGCGCGCGCGTCCCCGCGTCAGAACGTAAAATGAGTCGGCCGGATCGTCCTGTTTTACGATCACATCCCCAAATTCATGATGTTCTTCTTCAAGCAACGGCTCAATCGCGCCGAAATGTTCATCGGAAACAAACCGAAACACCGATGAGCGCCGCAGAATTTCGCTGTTATTTACTTTCATTCTGCAGCAGGAGAGGAGACGGTATTAAGCCGTCGGTGCGTATACTTACTGGTAAGCTCGGCAAAATGTCGATCAAGGAGCCTTTGATCGATCCGCGATTTTACATTTGGATCCTCGGGCTGGGGCTCAATTTTTTTAAGAATGCGACACAGTTCAAATCCGTCGCCATGGGCAAGGGGTTTTAGCACCTCGCCAGACGAGACGCTCAGGAATCTGTGCTGGGCATCGACGGGAAGATCTTCCAGAATAAAGTCCGCACGTCGATAAGGATAGCCTCCCTCGGTGGCCACTTCTTCCATTGACATGCCGTCCTCGCGCACGCAAAACAGCGCTTCCCTGGCGGCATCGATCGATTCCACCTCGATCACTTCGGTTTCGAATCTCGTCAGGGGCAGCCGCAAAGCTAGCAATTCGCGTTGACGTGCTTCAGGAACAAGCAGTGTGTCGCAATGCTTCCGGTATGCTATCTCCATCGCGAGCATCTCATCTAACCAATTCGAATCGCGTTTGAGTTGCTCCAGCCAATCCGCTAGTTGCGCCGATTTAAGCCCGTTCCGATGGAGAAATTTCCCCTTTTCGGCCACAATAGCATCTGGCGGTAGCTCCTTCCCAGCACAGCGTGCCGCTAGCCGCACGATTAAATCACCGGTCATTCGGTCCAATTCTCCGGATAAAATCAATTGCGCAAGGAAGGACTGACGTAGCTCGGCCTCCGCAGCATGATATTCTATTTCGTCGGGAATAATCTCTTCTTGAAGCGTGGTGGCGTAGTATTCACGGGTAAGGTAGTCGGCGAAGTCATCAAGCGTGAGGCCTCGATTTGCCAGCCATGCTTCCGTTTCTTCGGCAGTGATCAAATCGTATTCGTAACGAAAAGCTTCTGCCGCACTGGAAATTGCGGACTGATCTGCCTCGAGATCTAGCTCATTCGCCCGGCTTTCCGCTGCGACTTGGTGGAGAAATTCTTTCCACTTTACGTCTAACTCGCCCCTGAAAATGGCCGCATCGATTGCATCGCGCGCAGTATATTCCTGTTCTCCGCATGCACACACTACCAAGTCAAGGCCTGAGGTGGACTCCGTGAGCTCCATTAAAGCCCAAATTTCTACAGCATTTCGAAAGAAAGTCGAGCCTGTCATTAAGCTATCGGCAGTAGCGATTTGACCCGGCAAGCGTGCAAACGCACGGTTCGTTCATTTCCATGCCGACCGCTTCCCTTGAGACTCTGCTCGCGAAATCGATTGATTATGCGGGAATGTTCCCGCCTTGCAGCCTTGCGCTCGAGCCAGCTCTGCAGAACCATGCGCAATATGTGCGATCGTCCGAAGCGCGGATGCTCAATACATTCGTCCTTCCGATTGAACAATTTGATGGGGCGAAACAACTGCTTTCGTTGTTCGATCGTGCGCATCCGCTCCGTGTTGCGGCACTCGGACCGAAAACCGTGGATGCAAACGCCTTTCTTGACGCGCTCGAAGACGCGGACGCGGCGATTCGTTCGTTCTCGAGATACGACGTCGATCTCGTTGAAGTCAGTCACCTGGAGATGGTTTTGCCGCATGGTGTCGATCTTGCGTTGGTAAAAGAGGCGAGATCGATTGTCCGTGATTTGCCGGTTTTTTGGGAAGCGCCACCTGACAGAGCAGAGCAAACCGCCGCGTTGCTGGCGGAACACAATTCGGATGAGGACGCGGCAACGTTTGGCTACAAATTGCGCACTGGTGGAGTGACAGCGGATGCATTTCCAACTTCGACGCAAATCGCCAGCGCGCTCGTGACTCCAGCTACGCATCAGCTGCCGATCAAATTTACAGCAGGACTGCATCATCCGATCCGGCAATTCCGCGAAGAAGTGAAAACAAAAATGCACGGATTTCTTAATGTGCTGGGAGCCGCCGTCCTTGCGGCGGAGCATCGGTGGGATGCAAAACAAGCTGCGACCATGCTGGAAGATGAAAACGCAGATTCGTTTTCATTTGGCGAAGATTCTTTCGCGTGGCGCGAATGGAAGATCGACGTCGAGCGGCTCCGATATCGCAGAAGGTTCGTCGCATCGTTCGGCAGTTGTAGTTTCGACGAACCGCGCGAGGATCTGAGCGCTCTCGGATTTCTTTGATCACCACGAAGGACACGAAGAGCACGAAGTTTCTTTGGAGGTGATTCTGAATTTTCTTCGTGGCCTTCGTGTGCTTCGTGGTTAAATCAAGTTGATGAGTTCGCCATTGCGTAGTTTCATCGACGTTCCAGTCGATTCGCATTTTCCCATTGAAAATCTTCCCTTTGGCGTTTTCCAGCCGAAAGGCGGCAACGCCCGCGTGGGAGTTGCCATCGGCGATCTGATTGTCGATCTTTCCGTGTTGGAAGAGCTGGGTCATTTCCGGTCACCGGAATTTCAGGACCAAAAAGTCTTTTCGGAAGATTCACTAAACAGGTTTCTCGCGCTGGGCCGCCCGGCTTGGCGAAAGACACGCGAGATTCTGCAACGTCTCCTCTCGGCCGAGACGCCCACACTGCGCGATGACGCGCGGCTGCGTGAAAAAGTTTTTCATGCGCAAAAAGACGTCGTGATGAAGTTGCCAGCGCGGATTGGCAATTACACCGATTTTTATTCGTCCTATCATCATGCGCACAATGTCGGCACGATGTTGCGCGGACCGGAGAACGCGCTGATGCCGAACTGGAAGTGGTTGCCCGTGGCATATCACGGACGTGCCAGTTCAATTGTTGTCAGCGGGGCGGACGTACGCAGGCCACAAGGGCAAATCAAACCGCCTGACGCCTCAGCACCGATCTTCAGTCCGACCAAAAGCCTCGATTACGAATTGGAAATGGCATTCCTGATCGGGCCCCGCAATTCGCTTGGCGAACCGGTTCCGATCGATCGCGCCGTCGATCACGTTTTCGGTCTCGTCTTGATGAACGATTGGAGCGCGCGCGACATTCAAGCATGGGAGTACCAGCCGCTCGGTCCGTTTCTGGCGAAAAACTTTTGCACCAGTATTTCGCCTTGGGTTGTGACGCTCGAAGCGCTTGAGCCATTCAGAGAACCGCTGCCTCAGCAGGATCCCGAACCGCTCCCGTATCTGCGCTGGGAAAACGATTTCACATTGGACATTCGGCTTGAAGCGCAGTTGCAAACTTCGTCGATGAAAGCGCCGCATGTC
>QHMS01000318.1 GCA_003217895.1 Verrucomicrobiota bacterium | reverse complement strand
CTTTTTGTGGATGCTCTCCACTGACATCTCGAAGTCCGCGCCGACGCGATCCATTTTGTTGATGAATGCGAGACGCGGCACGTTGTATTTCGTGGCCTGACGCCAGACTGTTTCGGATTGGGGTTGCACGCCGGCAACGCCATCAAAAACGGCGATTGCGCCATCGAGGACGCGCAATGAGCGCTCAACTTCCGCCGTGAAATCGACGTGCCCCGGCGTGTCAATGATGTTGATGCGCTGCTTGCCGCCTTCGAAAATTTTGTAAACGCCTTCTTCCTTGCGTTGCGACCACGTGCACGTGGTCGCGGCCGACGTGATCGTGATTCCGCGCTCGCGTTCCTGCTCCATCCAATCGGTGACAGTGGTGCCTTCGTGCACCTCGCCCATCTTGTGGATCATGCCGGTGTAAAACAGCACGCGCTCGGTGATCGTCGTCTTGCCGGCGTCAATGTGCGCCGCGATTCCGATGTTCCGCGTCCGTTCCAGCGGAAATTTGCGATTCGGCGAGTTCGGATTCTTTGCCGCGGCCTTTTTCTGCTCCATCGTCGCCGTCGCCATAATCTTTACCAGCGGAAATGCGCAAACGCGCGATTCGCTTGCGCCATTTTATGTGTATCTTCGCGTTTCTTGATCGCGTTGCCCTGCCCGGCGGCGGCGTCCTTAATCTCCTGGGCCAGCGCATCCGCCATTGCCACTCCTTTACGATTGTCCGCGTATTGGACGATCCAGCGCATAGCGAGAGAAATTTGTCGCGCAGGCGCTACTTCCATCGGCACCTGATACGTTGCCCCACCAACCCGGCGCGATTTTACTTCCAGCCGCGGCCGAACATTCTCGATCGCCTTGTTTACGACTTCCAGCGGATCGACTGAATCAGAACCTTCGCGTGACTTCTCAATTGCTGTGTAAACAATCCGCTCCGCGAGCGACTTCTTGCCGCGCTTCATCACAGTGCTGATGAGCCGGGCCACTGCCGGACTCCCATAACGGGAATCGACGTGCTCTTCCTTTTTGTAAACTCTCCTTCGTCGCGACATTCTCGATCTTCCTATTCAAAATTATTTCTTTTCGGCCGCAGCTTCCTTTGACGCTGCTTTCGGTGCGGCTTCCCTCGCTGCGCCGGCTTTCGGGCGCTTCGCTCCATATTTGGAGCGACCGCGCCGCCGTCCATCCACACCGAGCGCATCGAGCGTGCCGCGCACAATGTGATAGCGAACGCCAGGCAAGTCTTTCACGCGCCCGCCGCGCACGAGCACGATGGAGTGCTCCTGCAAATTATGCCCCTCGCCCGGAATGTAGGCAATCACTTCCTGGCCATTCGTCAACCGCACTTTTGCCACCTTACGCAGAGCGGAGTTCGGCTTCTTCGGAGTGCGCGTCATCACTTGCACGCACACACCGCGCCTCTGCGGACAACTGACCAGCGCCGGCGACTTTGATTTCACCGACACCTTCCGGCGTCCTTTTCGGATCAACTGATTAATCGTGGGCATTTATTTTTTCGTGAACCGGCGCCAGCAACCGTTCACCGATCACTGATCACCGATCACAATGGCTTTTGTCGGGGCGACAAAAAACCCGCTCAGGCCGCGCAAAAAAATCTCTCACGCTCCTGTGCGGTGAGTCGCGAATATAGAGGGAAAATCGTGGCTCGCAAAGAATATTTTGCGCCGCGTTTGTCATTCCAAGCGAAGTCGAGGAGTCTCTAGTTCGGATGCAGAAAAACTTTGAACTTTTGACCACCGATCGACAGTCGAAAGCGCGACAGGGGCGGTTAACAACTGCGCACGGCGTGATTGAGACGCCGGCGTTTATGCCGGTGGGAACGCAAGGTTCGGTGAAAGGCGTCAGTCCACGAGAACTGCGCGAGATGAACGCGCAAATCATTCTCGGAAATACTTATCACTTGTTCGTTAGGCCGGGGCTGGATGTGATCAAACATTTTGGTGGACTGCATAAATTCATGAATTGGGATGGGGCGATTCTGACCGATAGCGGCGGCTACCAGATTTTCTCGCTCGCGAAGCTGCGGAAAATCACGGAAGAAGGTGTAGAATTTCAAAACCATATCGATGGAGGGCAGGCGTTCATTTCTCCTGAAATCGCCATGGAAATTCAAGGAGCGCTCGCCGGCGACATCGCGATGGCACTCGATGAGTGCGTTCCGTATCCGTGCGAATACGATTACGCGGCGCAAAGCGCGGAGATGACAACGCGCTGGGCAAAGAGATGCCTGGAATGGAAACGGCGAAATGGCGAAACGGCGAAACGGGGATTCGCCGGCTCGCCGGATCGCCGATTCGTCGATTCGATGCTATTCGGCATCGTCCAGGGCGCGACGTTTGATGATCTGCGCAAGCAAAGCGCGCAAACAATCGTTGAGCTCGACTTCGATGGTTAC
>QHMS01000098.1 GCA_003217895.1 Verrucomicrobiota bacterium | reverse complement strand
TGGTCGTTACCTTGTGCTCAAGAAGATCCAGGTTTGCCCGCGCCTGAGCGGCTTTTTCGCTATGCGGATAATGGAGAAGGAAATCTTGAAAGGCTGTCTTGGCATTGGAGGTTGCCGCGGCATCCGTGGTGCCCTTTCGTGCTGCCTCGAGCCAGATATAACCGATCTGATATTGCGCATCCGCTGCGACCGGCTCGTTCGGAAATTTGTTCACAACAGCCTGGTACGCTTCAATCGCCATCTCTGGCACATTCTGTTTCTCGCGCGCGAGGCCAATGTTGAATTGCGCGCGCGCTGTGTACTTCCCGTATGGAGCACTGCGGACAATATTCGCGAAAATTATCACCGCCCGCTCGAGCGAATTCCCATACGCGACGATGCCCAGAATTTTCTTCTTTTTGCCGGCCAGATACATTTCGCCGATGCGAAACTGGGCCTCGATTGCTTCATCGAAGTGCGGGTTACCGGGATATTTTTCGACCAAGAGCCGATACGAATCCGCCGCCACGACATATTCGTGCAGCTGTTCCTGCAATTGCGCTCCGCGATAGAGAGCACCTGGGGCAAGAGCATCTTTTGGATGGCGCCGCACGATCTCCGCGTACGCATGAATCGCTTTCTTCAAGTTGCCTACCTTTTCAGCACTCTGCGCAGCATTATACAATTCCAGCGCTGTCTCGCTGACTTGTTCTTCCCCGGGGGCGACGAACTTGGCTTTTTTGCCCGGCTGAAAGACCACCGAGGCCGCCGTCGACTCAGAAAAAATCAAAGTGGCAGCTGTACAAAGCAAAGCGACGCGAATCAAGAAGGCCATCGGGTGTGGCAGGGTAGTTGACTTACCGATTCCGTCAAGGTCATCAGTCGGCCAAACCGAAACTCCAAGGCTGATGTTCACCGCGGTTTTTACAGTAACATCTTTTCCAAACGGGCAAAGCCGATTAAGTGTCTAAGCCTCATTGAATCTGATCGCTCAGCATAAAATTCGCATCGGCGCCTGTGCGTGGAGTTTCGGAGATTGGCGCGACACTTTTTATCCTTCGGATTTTCCAGAGTCCCAATGGCTCGAATTTTACGCCAATTACTTCCCGGCAGTGGAAGTCGATTCCACATTTTACGCCGCCCCAGCCGAAGCGACCATTCAGCGTTGGATAGAGATCACCCCAGCAGCCTTTCGTTTCGCCTGCAAACTTCCGCGCGAGATTACGCACACCCGCCGGCTGCGCGATTGCATAGCGGAATTGAATTCGTTTCTTCGAGCGATTGAGCCGCTCGCGCCAAAACTCCAGGTGATTCTTATTCAGCTTCCGCCCTCCTTTGCGCCAAAAGACGGCAAAACGGCGCTGCTGAAATTTCTCGAACAGCTGCCGCGAGATTTCCGTTTTGCGATTGAATTTCGTCATGCCAGTTGGCATCGCCCACAGTTTATTCGCCTCTTGGAAAAGTATCGCATTTGCTGGGTGTGGGCCGACACCACGCCACTCAACGAACGAAATCTTGCCCCGTTCGAATTTCTGCCGGGCACGACGGACTTTATCTATCTGCGGTTACTCGGCGATTACGCAACGAAATATGGCGTCGATGGCAGTCACGTCCACCGTTACGAAAAGTTGCTCTGGAAACGCGAAGCCGCGCTGGACAGCTGGTCGCTCAAAATTGAGCGGCATCTTCCCAAGGTCCGCAACGTCTGGGCATTCGCCAGCAATCATTTCGAAGGATTCGCTCCCGAAACCTGCCAGCGTCTTGCCCAACGTCTCGGCTTCGATTTGCCGCTGCCGCCGCAAACCGAACAGGCGTTTTCGACGGAAAGCCGATCGCAGCTCGACCTTCAGTTATAGCGCTAGCTGGATAGGGTTGTGCTTTTCGAAGACGCAGACCTGACGGATTCCAAAGTTCGCCATCTTTCGCGCGAGGCTTGGAAATTCGTCGCCGAGTTGTGCGTGCGAATGCGCGTCAGAGGCGGTCGTGAAAAAAATCCCCTTCTCTATTGCCAGCTCAATGATCCGGTCGCCCGGGTAAAGTTCCTTCACCGGCTTGCGCCATCCAGCAGTGGAAAGCTCCACCGCGAGATTCCGCGCGCGAATAAAGTCGAGTGTTTCATCAACCAAACTGCCGATCTCTCCGCCCGGCCGATGACCGTGGATTTTAATTAGATCCAGATGGGCGAGACAATCGACCAGTCCGGTCGCTACTATCTCGCGGACGCGGCGAAAGTAATCCGCGTAAAGCGCGTCGACATTCCGGCCTTCGAATTGCGCGGCGCCCTCCGGCACGCTGTCGAACATCTGGTCGGCGCGATCAAGGAAATGAACCGAGCCCAGGACAAAATCGAGCTTGTCCCAATGCTTCTCGATCCACTTACGGCCAGCCGCCGCATGGATTGGATCGTTATCCAACTCGATCCCAGCCCGGATTCGCAAATCGGGATTTCTTTCGCGCAAACGATCGATCTCGTCGAAGTCGATTCCGGCGTGATAACGATCGTGATCAGTGAAAGCGATGTCGATTAACCGAGATCTGCGCGCTGAATCCGCCCAAGGCTGAAGCAACCCTTGTGCGTACCGCTGCACCCGGTGTCCCTGCGGATGGGTATGGTAGTCTGCGAAAAGTTGATAGTTTTTAATTGATAGTTGATTGACGGCCACGACTCAGCTCCGGCGTGATTTAATTCTATCAACTATTAGCTATCGACCATCAACTTGCCGGCTCACGGCACAGCCAGGAATTTTTGCCGGATGCGCAACTCCGGGTATTGGGGAAAGAACACTTCGGCGATGAAAACCTTGTTCGGCGTGAGCTCACGCATCGAGATTGTTTCGCTGTACTCGACCCGCTCTTGCGGATTAACCAAGATCGTGCCCGTTTTTTCCGTGATGGCGTGGTTATCAGACCACTTTGTCAGGATGTCTCCTCCGGAATTTTTTAGATAAATTTCAATCCGCTGATTCGTGGGAAAATCGAGCGCCACAGGACGCTTGGACAGATTTGCCAGCGTCACTTTGATTCCGAGCTGGCGAACTTCAGAAAGCTTTACAGTCTGCGGGGTGATTTGGAGATCGAGAGCGAGACCGCGCAATCTCGGATCTTTGTACTGCGGAATCACATCTGGGGAAAATGGATGGAGGATGCGGCTCAACCAACCGCGTCTCCGCGGTGTCGCCGTGGGCGCCGCTTCTTGACCAAAGACGCTCCCGGCCATGAGAAGTATTAGAAGAACCAAAACAATGCGGCGCTTCATGAACGGGCTTAGACAGCCCAAGAGTTTTCGGAGTTGCAAAATGCCTGTCAAACCATTTATCAATCGGCATGAAGATTCTCGGGGCAATCGTTCTTTGCCTGCTTTGGGCTCCGCTCGGCGGCTTTGCTAAACCGCGACATTGCACTTTTCGTGTGCACGCCCAGGCGAATCCCCAAGACACTGAGGTTTTCGCTACATCGTTCCGCGCCAAAGTTTCCCGCAAAGAGGTTGCCATCGAAAAGACTGCGTGGATTACAGAGCGAGATGTCATGGCGTTGTCTGCGTATTCAGCCCCGGACGGAACGTATGGCGCGCTGATTCAGCTCGACGAGCACGGCCGCGTCGTGCTCGATACTTTGAGCATCGAGCGGCGCGGGCGTTTCCTCTTTGTATTCATCAATGGCCGCTTCATCACCGAGCTCCAAATCGACAAGCGCGTTTCAGACGGGAAAATCTATATTCCTTCAGGCCTTACCGCAGCCGACATTGATTTGATGAAAAGAGACTGGCGCTTGATCGGTGAACGCAAAAAACGGTAATGGGACGGTTTCTGGCAGCAATTGGCCTGATTACGATTTTGGGAGTGCGCGGACACGTCCGCGCTTTTGAAAGCGGCGACGTGTCGCCGCACTCCAAATCAGCCGCTCTTGATCTTGTGCTGCCTACGGATAATGACGCGCTGTTCTCGGGCGATGGTGCGGCCTTTTACCAGTACGTCGAACGCAATTACAAGGGAGAGAAATCGACTCCGTGGGAGGGCGGTCAATATGGCTTTGTGCGCGACCCGATCGACACAGCGGGCGGCCTCGTTTACACCCGGTTCCACGAAGGAATCGATATTCGCCCCGTGCATCGCGACGCAAATGGCGAGCCGCTCGATGAAGTCCGCGCCATTGCGGCTGGGAGAGTCGTGCACGCTAATCTGGTGCCCGGCTACTCGAACTACGGGAAATACATCGTGATCGAGCACCGCTGGGACGGCTCCAGTTACTACAGCTTATACGGACACTTGAGTTCCATCCACGTACACCCGGGCGATTCGGTCACACGCGGCCAGGCCATCGCCGTCATGGGCTACACTGGAGTTGGGATAAACCGGGAACGGGCGCATCTCCATTTGGAATTCGATTTAATGTTTAGCCATCAATTCGAAGCGTGGCATGACGCGTTCTTCAGAAATAATCCGAATCACAACGGCATTTATAACGGCCTGAATCTTGCCGGGCTCGACGTTGCACGGCTTTATCTTGCGCTGCATAAGAATCCCTCTCTTACCATCGCTGAGTTTCTCAGTGGCGAAGAGACCTTCTACAAGGTGACCTTGCCAAAAGCGCGCAATTTCGAATTGCCTAAGCTTTACCCCTGGATGCTGGCCGGGAACCGAAACCGACAAGCTTCGTGGGAAGTTTCTTTTGCGTCTTCTGGTGTGCCGTTAAAAATAGAACCAAGCGACAAACAGGTGACGCAACCGGAGCTGAGTTACGTCAGGAAGACCTCAATCAATTACTCGTATCTGACCCGCGATATAGTCTCAGGCCATGGGGCAGCGGCGCAGCTAACCGGTTATGGCGCGCAGTTAATGCGCCTGGTGATTTGGCCGGACTGATACTTCGATCCTTTCATCAGCACGACGTTGGCGTGCCTTGCGCAACCGCGACCCCGTGCGGAATTGCGCCCTGCACGAAGCTGAGACATTCCACAGCGCCGCTTGGTTTGCCGGGAAGCGCGATCACAAGGGAGCTGTCCACAACCGCGGCGAGGTTGCGAGACAAGATGGCGTTGGGCGTGATCTTCATCGATTCAGCCCGCATCACTTCGCCAAAGCCCGGCAACTCAACGCGCATGATCGCGCGAATCGCTTCCGGCGTGACATCGCGTGGTCCTATGCCAGTGCCGCCAGTAGTCAGAATCAAACCGCAGCCTTGCTGAGAAAATGAGCGGATTGTCTCCTGAATACGTGTTGCGTCGTCCGGCACAATCGCCTCCGCGAGTACCTGCCACCCTGCTTTTTGTCCCACGTCTTTCAACGCGGGTCCGCCAAGATCCTTGTACTCACCCGCGCTCGCGCGGTCGGAGATCGTGATGATGCCAACTTGCATTTGCATGTTTGTAGTAGCGCTTTATGACCGCTGGGGTTTTCGGCTTTGGCGGTCATAGACCACCGCTACAGGGCGTTTTGTCTTTTCAATCAGGCACACATCGTAAATCTGCATCTGTCTATCCACGGCTTTGCACATATCGTAGATCGTCAGCAATGCGGCAGTGACGCCCACGAGCGCTTCCATCTCGACTCCGGTCTGCGCAATCGTTTGCGCGGCGCATTTCACCTCTGCGCCCTCGTTCGAAGTGACAACGTCTATCTTAACTTCACCGAGCGGCAGAGTGTGGCAAAGCGGAATGAGGTGCGCCGTTTGCTTTGCAGCCTGAATGCCAGCAATCCGAGAAGTGGCAAAGACGTTCCCCTTCGCAATTTGGTCTTTCGAAATTAGATCAAGTGTCTGGCGCTGGAGCCGAATCTTCCCGCTGGCAACAGCGCGTCGCCTACTCATCGCTTTGGCCGAAACATCGACCATCTGGGCGCGACCATCGTCGCTGATGTGCGTGAGTCTCTTCATTTTGGCGTGCTTGTCATTCTGATCCCGCATTCGCGGGAGAAGAATCTCCGATCAGTTCTTCCGCCACCGAATAATCAGAGATGTTTCGCTTCGCTCAACATGACAGGAAAGAAAGTCCATGACTGAGTCAGCCGCCGATGGCGATCATCTTGCGGTTCGGTTGATAATTGTCTCGGAAGTCGTGCTGCTCCGGTTTTCGATCGACCACGTCGAGAAAGAATTGCTTAAGCTCTTCATCACTCGCGCCGGCCCGCAGCGGTCTCATGATGTCGAACTCCAGGTAGCTTCCCAGGCACGGACGCAATTTCCCGTCGCAGGTGAGGCGGAGTTTATTGCAGTTCTCGCAGAAATGCAGATTGGTCATCGCCCCGATAAACCCAATCCGCTGTTTGCGTCCCGGGACTTGATAGTAAGTGGCCGGGCCGTTTGTTCGAAATTCTGCTTCCGGGATCAGACCTCCATAAACCGATTCGATTAGCCTTTTCGCCTCGAGGATCGACATGAAATTGTTTTCGCTGAGTACTTCGGTCGTGCTCACTGGCATCATTTCGATGAAACGCAGGATCAAATTGCGCGATGCTGTGAATTCGATTAGCGGGATCAGTTGGTCCTCGTTACGAGCCCGCATCAGGACGGTGTTCAATTTGATCTGATCGAAACCAACTGCGATTGCCGCATCAATTCCTTCTAGAACCTGAGGGTGGAAATCCCGACCGGTGATCTTTGAATACACATCTCGATCCAATGTATCGAGGGAGACGTTGACCGATTGGACCCCGGCCTCGCGCAAAGCCGTTGCCATTGTTTTCTCAGATGTAATTTGGCGCGTAAGCAACGTCCCATTCGTCGAAAGACCCAAGCTCTTGATGCCGGAGATTTTCGGTATTTGAGCAATGAAGTGGACAATGTCTCGGCGCGTCAGCGGTTCGCCACCGGTGACTCGCACTTTGGAAACGCCTAATTCGGCCGCGATCCGGATGATTCGCAGAGTCTCCTCGAAAGTCAGAATCTCCTCGCGCGGCAACCACTCCTGCAATTCCTGCGGCATGCAGTAGGTGCAGCGTTCGTTGCAGCGGTCAGTGATCGAGACACGCAGATAGGAGATACGGTGGCCGTAGCGGTCCTGCATTGGTGTATAACTCTACCGACAGGACGATGTTGAATCAACAAAGCTGAAGATAATTGACGCGCGATAGCCGGTACATATGATCGTCCGCATGAAAGGTCGAATTCTTCCCCAGGCGCTGCCGCTTTGCCTCGCAGCCAGCGCATTGATTCTTACGAGTTGCGAGACAACTCAGGACCGCATTTCCAAGCATCCCGAAATTTATCAACGCCTTTCGGCCAGTGATCAGGCGCTGGTAGGTCAAGGCCAAATCCGCGCAGGCATGTCTCAAAATGCGGTGTGGCTGGCTTGGGGCGGGCCCCAACGCAAGATCATAGGCAATATGCGCGGGCAACCGACCGAGACCTGGATCTATATAACCTACGAAACTGCTCCATACCCTTATGGGGGACCTTACGGGCCGTGGGGGTGGGGCTATGGCTTCGGCCCCGGTGCTGCTTTTGTCCGGACACGTCATCACGGGCACTCGTTTGTATTCTTCGGCAGCCCCTTCTACGATCCGTTCTATTATGCTTACATTCCGCCGAGCATTCCAGTCCCGTACAAGACCGTCACATTCGCCAATGGGCGCATAGTGTCATTCCAGTACATGGAACGCCCTTAGTGTCCTAGTTTGAGCCAGAAAGCGGAAGTTCCGGAGCCATCTCGTAAATGTCATTCCGAGCGAAGTCGAGGAATCCCGCGGCGTTACTCATGGGCAACTTCGCGGGATTTCTCGACTTCGCTCGACATGACAGAGCTATTTGTGAGATAGCTTCTCGGCACGCCTGAGCAATGGCTTACCGCTCGTTTACAAGTTTCCTCGCCGCTCTCGAAAAAGCGGGCGAGTTGAAACGCATCACGGTCCCCGTCGATACCGATTTGCTCATAGCAGAATGGGCGGACCGCGAGATGAAATCGTCCGAGGGTGGAAAGGCGCTGCTGTTTGAGCAACCGATTGTCGATGGAAAAAAATCCGCGTTCCCGGTTGCGATTAACACCATGGGATCGCGCCGACGCATGGCGCTCGCGTTGCAAGTGGCAGACGTAGGAGACGTCGCCCAGGAAATTCAACTTATCCTGAAAGCAAAGCCGCCAACCGATCTGCGCGAAGGCTGGAGTTTGCTTAAACAAGGAATTCATCTGCTGCATACGCGTCCGAAGCACGTAAAGGAAGCGCCTTGCCAGGAGATCGTGCACACGATCGGCAATGGAGATGACTTTTCGTTGGGCGACCTGCCCATTCTCAAGTGTTGGCCGAAGGATGGCGGCCGCTTCATTACATTAGCGAATGTTCATACCCGTGATCCGGAAACGGGTTCGCGAAACGTTGGGATTTATCGGATGCAAGTTTACGACGAGCGCACGACCGGAATGCACTGGCAACTTCACAAGGTCGGGGCGCGCCACGGTCGGCGCTATTACGAGCGCGGTGAGCGCATGCCAGTGGCAGTTACGTTGGGCGGTGATCCCGTTTACACATTCGCCGCCACTGCGCCGTTGCCAGACGGTTTGGATGAACTGTTTTTCGCCGGGTTTTTGCGAAAGAAATCAATCGAGCTCGTTCGCTGCAAAACGATCGACCTCGATGTACCGGCCGATGTCGATTTTGTTCTGGAAGGCTATGTTCAAGCCGGTGAGATGCGCCCCGAAGGTCCCTTTGGCGACCACACTGGCTTTTATACAGCGGTTGAAGATTATCCGGTTTTCCATGTGACCGCCATCACGCATCGACGCGACGCAGTTTATCCGACCACGATCGTGGGCAAGCCGCCGATGGAAGATTATTACATCGGTGATGCGTGCGTGCGGATTCTCCTGCCAGTGTTCAAAATGAATTTCCCGGAAATTGTGGACATGACGCTGCCGCCGGAAGGCGTTTTCCATAATCTGGATACATCGTAGCTGTGGACGAAGATTGCGATGTGCACAACACGAGCGAAGTGCTTTTCCGATTGTGTGCGAACACTGACCCCGCTCGCGACACGACCGTTATCAAGAATCCAAGCGATTCGCTCGACCACGCGCCGAGCGAACAAAATATCGGCTCGCACATGGGCTTCGACGCCACGCGCAAGTTGCCGGGGGAAAACTATCACCGCCCGTGGCCGGAATTACTGAAAATGACCGACGAAGCGCGAGCGCTCGTGGATGCACTCCAAGCGCAATCGCAGTGATCGCGTGTTGAAGAGCCGCGACGGACAAGACTTTCCACCAGGGAAAAGACCCTCCCAGGCATCCGCGCGATTTCTCAAAAGCGAAAAGAAAACGTCTCGACTTTCCTCTGCAACGCTGCCTAAGATCGGCGCTGCGCAAAATAAGCCGGCGTTATGAAAAAGAGACGTACAGGTCAAGCGGCCTTCTTGAATGCGTGCCTTCTGCTTGGCTTGGTGGTCTTCTTCGTCGAAGTCTTTCTGGCCCTGTTCACTGCGTCCGCTATGGGACGGAGTCGCGTCATCAGAGGCGGCGGAGATGGTGCGAACTGCCAATATACGATAACATCCGGAACTGACACGATCGTGCCAGGAACCACCGACACGGGCAATCACTGCGTCTGGTGCGAGACACTGATCACGTTGCCTTTCCCATTCGTGTTATATGACCAGACCTTTAATGCTGTAAACGTCAGCGCCAGTGGCAGACTTGATTTTGTATGCGCGAACGATCCCGCCAACTACCTGGAAACCTGCCTGCCAGCGCCACCGAATAATTGCCCGTTTGACTACACGATCTTCCCGCTATGGGCTGAGTGGAGTACTAGTACAGGTCAGCAGGGTTGCTCGACTTGGGCAAATGGGTGCGGCATCTTCACCTCGATTTCCGGCACTGCGCCAAACCGCATCTTTAACATCGAATGGCACGTGACGAACCGTGAGAACTCCCCAGAGGCGGGGAATTTCGAGGTGCGGCTGTATGAGAACCATCCCAACAAGCGCTTTGACGTGATCTACGGCTCGATTACCCAGGGATTGAATACCGGTTTCGATGTAGCCGGCGTGCAGGGGCCAACCGGCTTTGTCACCCAAAACTTCTGCAGGACCTTCTCGCCGCAAAACGTTTCCCGTGCTTACGCGATCATGACACCCTGCCCAACGCCAACGGCAACGGCAACGCCGACTCCAACGCCATCTGGAGCCCTCACCGTCACCAGTACGAACGACAGCGGGCCAGGCTCACTGCGTCAGGCGCTCGCGGATGCAAACGATGGTGACACAATCAACTTTGATCCCGCGTTGAATGGCCAGAGCATAACGCTGACCACCGCCGAGCTTGCGATAGAAGGCCTCCATATCGCCGACGGCAGCGTCAACTTGGGTTCGTCTGGGGGCGGCGTGCTAAATGACCACGCCAGCCTGACTATTTCCAATTGTTCCCTAACGACCAACGGCGCTACCTATGGCGGTGCGATCTATAGCGATGGTAGCGGCGGCAGCGCCACTCTGGCAGTTCTCAATAGCAGTATCAGCGGCAACCATGCCGTTTCTGCTGGAGGAGGCATCTACAATAATGGCAGCACGGCGACCGTGTCGCTGATGAACAGCAGCGTGAGCAGTAACAGCGCGTTCTACAGCGACAACCAATTTGCTGTTGGCGATGGCGGGGGCATCTACAACGGCGGCGGCACGCTCACGATCACCAACAGCGCAGTGAACAACAACCTCGCTGGTGTGACTGATCCGTTCCCCGCCGGTACTGGCGGCGGAATCTATAGCTCTGGAACCCTGACCATTACCAATAGCACGATTCGCGGCAACAGCGGCTATCTCGCTGGCGGGGGCATCGCCTGCGGCGGGACGGTAACGATCACCAGCAGCACCGTCAGCGGCAACTACGCTAATGCCCAACATGATGGCCAACCATATGGGCGCGGCGGCGGGATCTCAGGTAGCGTAACGCTTACTAACAGCACGCTCAGCGGTAACTATGCCAGCCTGTCTGGTGGCGGTATCAATGGCGGAGGCAGCATCACGAATACCACCATTAGCGGCAACAACGGCGGCGGCATTGTCGTCAGTGGGGCGCTCGCGATCGGGAATACCGTCCTGAAAGCTGGCTTCGGTGCCAACATCTCTAACAATGGAGGCACGATCACCTCGCACGGCTACAACGTCTGTAGTGACAATGGCGGCGGTTTCTTGAACGGGCCGGGCGACCAAATCAACACCGATCCGATGCTAGGCCCGCTCCAAGACAATGGAGGAGCCACATTCACTCATGAGTTGTTGACAGGCAGTCCTGCAATCGATGCTGGCGATCCAAACTTTACTCCGCCCCCTTACTACGATCAGCGCGGCCCTGTTTTTTGGCGTATGCGCAACGGCCGCATAGACGTCGGGTCGTTTGAGGTGCAGGTAGGAACGACGCCGAGTCCGACGCCTACTCCCACAGCGTCGCCCACTCCAACGGCGACAGCGACATTCACGCCTACGCCCACTCCGACAGCAACCGCGACGGCGACGTCGACGCCCACAGCTACATCTACACCAAGACCTACGCTCACGCCGAGGAACACACCATCGGCCAGGCCGCGCCCGACTCCCCCACCGCACCCATAGGCTAGCCTAGGTGTAGAAGTGCTCCAGAAAGATTGCCAATTTCCCTGCCTTAAAGATTACGGTTTGCGGAAAAGCCGACCGGTATCAACGTCGCGAGTAAGTCCTCCTGGCTGAACTCCGCGAAGATCGTAAACGCGTTCCGTGTAAGGGCTGTAGTAAAATCCCGGTCTTCCCGCCCAGCGCGCGTAAGGATACCCACCCGGAGGCGGCGGACCATAACGTGCAGCTTGATTCTCCTGGACAATCCTGCCGGTTAACGCGCCGGCCGCGGCTCCTGCGGCTGCGCCAATCGACGCGCCGCGGACATTACCCGTCGCCGCGGCGCCGATGATCGCGCCAGTGGCAGCGCCCCATCCCGCGCCCTGTCCGGTTGGGGTATCACATGAACTGAGAATCAAAGCGCTTAGCGCAAGAACCCAAATAGCAAGATTTTTCGTCATAAGTTTACGCTCGTTGACCGATTGAACTTCGCAACCGCGAGAATGTTGCATGGCAAACCTAAAAAGACTTCAATAGCTGCGCCGCGACTCGGCCGGCTTTCTCGAACCCGCCAAGGCGATATTCCTTTTCGAAAACGCGAAACTTGTCGCGCTCCATTCTGCGAAGCAAGCCGCGATAAATCGAGCCCATGATTTCGGCGGGCACCATCGTCCGCCGATCCTCAGACGGAAGCGCCGCTGCCGCGCGCGAGAAAAATTCTCGGGCACGCGCGGCTTCAAATTCCATCAGGTGAACGAACCGCTCGTTGTACTGTCGATTACGCAGCTCGACGGCGGAATAGTCGCAGCGCGCCAGATCCTCCTGCGGCAGATAAATTCGGCCGACCTGCAAATCTTTGCCAACATCACGAATGATATTCGTCATTTGCAAAGCGAATCCGAGCTCGAGCGCATATTCTTTACAGCGGGGATTGCGATATCCAAAAATCTCAATGCTCACCAGACCTACCGCGCTAGCGACCCGGTAACAATAAACGCGCAGATCTTGGAACGTCGCATATTGGAAAATGCTCAAGTCCATCTCTACGCCGGCGATGATTTCCTCCAGCATCTCAGGTGAGAGCGAGTATTTGTTGATCAAGCCTCTCACGTCGCGAGCGAGAGCCGGCTCGTCTTGCACTGCTGTCCGCAGCATTTCACGCCACGCCGTTAAATGCTTTTTCTTCTCCGCGACGCTGAGCTCCGAGGAATCTGCAATGTCGTCGATTACGCGGCAGAACGCATAGAAAACAGTCATGTCGCGTTTGCGCTCGCGCCCTAATGAAATGAATGCCAGGGCCAGATTTGATTTGCTCTGGCGCGTAATGGTTACGGCGTTCACGTTCGCTTTTTCCAGGCTGATTTCCTAATATTGAATCCATTTCTCCTGGCTCAGGCGGCGAGTTTCGCAGTGCCGAAATACACAGACCCATGAGGCCAAAAGCCAGCCGGTGACGATTCCGCGCAGAAAGGCAAAACTGAATTTCCAGAGAAGAAGAGCGCCCAACCGATCCGCGATTGCGCTGCGGACGATGGCGTCGCAGACCATGATGCTAAAAAAGTGGATCCCGCAAACAACCAAAAACCAACTCAAGCGACCCGCGTTTTGCCGGGCGAACTGCGCGTGGGCACGCAACGCTTCGACCAACGTTTCGTTATGCAGCGCCAACGAGATTTGGACCGAGCAAAAGCCAATGATCAAACCGCTCATAAGCACTCGCGCAATGGGCAGGTAATCAAGGACGCCGGGAATATTGATGAAGTAGGCAAGAACGAGCGGTAACCGGACGATCAGAGTACTCACTGCAATGACAATGCCAGCCCACTCCAAAACGTAACTGAAACGCCGCATGGCGAAGCGGAAGAGTTCTCCTTCTTCAAAGCTAACGCCCTTTATCCACGCCAGACACACTGTGATCAGGTATACTTGAATATAAACTCCCAGCAGATATTCGAAAATAAATGCGCTCGCATCCACAGTAGCCGAGATTCGCAGCAGACCGGCAGCTGGGACCAGACCGCTCCACTGCGGTAATTGCCAGAATACGATCGGCTTCAACAGCGACGCCAGCGCGCTCAACAGCAAAATCAAATACACAAGATAACCCCAGAAACCGTACCGCTTCCACAATGCTCGGACTAAGGCGCTGTGTAACCCGCGCCAGTTGACCAGCATGAAGACCGCAGCCACGACCGAGAGCGGATAGGTGGTAGTGGCGTTATCGAAAAGTCCCGCCACGCCTTCGAGCGCAGGCAACGGTGTTTCCCGCCATACCTCTGTAAATCGTGGCCAATACCAGTGCGACAATGAAATGATCTGGTTTGGATCGAGATCGGCCCAGTTTTGAATTGGTGTGAAGGTAGCAAACTGGAAAGCAACATAGCCAAATCCCAGCAGCGCGAAGCTGATCCAGATGCGTCTATAGCGTCCGATGCAGCGAAAACCATCCCCGAGCGCCCGGCGCACCGGATTAAAAAGCATCACAAGCGCGTATCCGCTGCCAAGTCCGAGTAGTGGATAGAAGCGGGTCAGGCTTTGCCACACTTCAGCGAGAAGCAACTCTGGGGCAATGGAGGATCGGAGTAATGGAGTAACGCGAATTAGATCATCGCTCCAACACTCAAACACTCCACCGCTCCATTCTAACGGATGAGCCCCCAGTGCTGACTGAACGGCCAGTAAACAAGTAATCCGCGCCCAACGACGTTTGCATCCGGCACAGGTCCCCAATAGCGGCTGTCATAGCTGTTATAGCTGTTGTCGCCCATCGCAAAATAGCCGTCCTTCGGCACGGTGTATGAACGATCTGGCTGCGACAGGTATTCATGGCCCAAGGCGTATCCTCGATAAGGAGGTCTCGCCGACATTTCCCGAGCGAAACCATACCCTTCCGCTTTCTTGCTATTCACATAGAGGAATGGCGGATCGATCCGCAGAGTATCACCAGGCAAACCCGCCAGGCGCTTAATGTAAAACGGCGAGCCTGCCTCAGGGTCTTCCCGAATCCCTGGAATATGGTTCGTCCTAAACACAAAGACATCGCCTCGATGAGGTTTAACAAAGTTGTAGCTGAATTTATCCACAAAGACCTGGTCGCCTGTATCAATTGCGCCTCTGGCAATGACCTCGCCGCGGTGACAAATGCGGCCAGGTAAAACGTTGAAATCATGACTGAGCGTATCGGGCGAGGCGTACACGAGAAAATTTTGTCGAGAGCAGATCAGTCGCGAAAACGTAAAGAAGAAGAGCACCTTCTTCGGCACGATTTCAAAAATCTGATCGTCCTCGCGTGAGACCACGTTGATGTAATTGCGGCCGAGAGCAATGAACTCGGCAATCTGCTCGAGAATATTCGGCGCTGAAGCATTAACAGGATATCCCTTGAAATACCACGCGTCACCCCGCTTCTCGTAATGATCTTTCCTTTCGATGGGGATTTCTTGCTCCTGATGGTAGAGATACGAATAGCCGATAATTCCGTTTAACGTCGGTTGCATCGAGCCAGTCGGAATTTTGAACGGTTGCAGGAAATAGGAGCGAATGCCTACGGCCACCACGATCGCCACCAGAATCACCTCGCAATTCTCTCGCCAATGCGACTCCCAGGTCACCGGGGTCAGCCTGTGCAGCATTTTATCAAGCGCATCAGCTGTTCCGTGAATTCTCTCGCGATCTTTCTGACGTAACGCTTCCCGGAGGCTTTTCATTCCAGCGACGATTTGTTCCCGGTCCAAGGCGCTGAGCCGGTCGTCCTTGTAGCGCAGGTACTTCCGCGCATGCCGCAGGAGCAGACGGCTGTGCTTGACGTGACGCGACGTGAACATGAGTTAAATGACGAACGACGAATGACGAATGACGAATGAATGACGAAGCTCGAATGACGAACTTAACACAAACGGATTTCGGCAT
>QHMS01000097.1 GCA_003217895.1 Verrucomicrobiota bacterium | reverse complement strand
CAGATTGGCCAGTCGCTGAATATTTGCCTCGTTACGGGAGTAAAGAAGGTCGACATCGTACGTCGCGCGAGCCGAACCGTGTATGATCGCTGCAACGCCACCGATGACAATGAACTCTACACCACCCTGAACGAGCGTCGGAACAAGCCTCTCAAGGTCTGGGCTCACTACGTTTTGGCCTTTACCCGACGCCGTGCATTTTCCCCTGCTCGACGAAGCTCGGCTACGAACCGCATGAAACTTGCAAATTTTGCGAGCCGCTGCTCTGGCGTTAGTTTAAGGTTCTCGCGCAGCAACGTGCGATCAACATCGCGCATCAAATCGGATACGAGATCTGCATTCGAAGCATCGCCTTTCATCGCAGCGAAGATAACATAGCGCGACGCATGTAGCCACGCTGGCAAAATTCGGTCTAATCCTTACTGGCGAGACGCAGCTTCGTTTTGATTTCCTCGACAATCTCTTGTGGAGTTCGTCCCAGCTCAATCGTTAGCGCGTCCTCGTCCGGCTCTGCTTCTTCCAAATCGGCAAACTGACTTTCCAATAACTCGGGGTTCATGAAATGACCACGGCGGCCGCGTAATAGCTTTTCAATGAGCGCGAAATCGCCACGGAGAAATACCAGCTTCACATCGGGACTGACACGAAGATATTCACGATGTTTTCGCTTGAGCGCTGAGCAGGCCAGTACCGCGTCCTCCTCCACGGCGAGAAAGCGCTCGATCTGCTCGCGCAAAGCTTCCAGCCACGGCCACCGGTCTTCGTCCGTCAACGGATGACCGCTGCGCATCTTCTTGATATTTGCTGCCGGATGGAAATCATCGGCCTCAAGAAAATGCCAGCCGAGTTCGCGCGCTAACAATTTGCCTACTGTGGTTTTCCCAGCACCGGAGACTCCGAAGATGATTACAATCACGACGCATTAACTTGCCGCCGGTTCCC
Source organism: Verrucomicrobiota bacterium (assembly GCA_003217895.1). GTDB lineage: Bacteria > Verrucomicrobiota > Verrucomicrobiia > Chthoniobacterales > UBA10450 > Udaeobacter. The sequence goes on along the minus strand of QHMS01000097.1, from coordinate 11,709 downwards.
GATCTTCTCCAAGAAAAACGCGACCACGACAAAGAGCGTATAGAAAATCCAGACGCCCATCGCGGTGGCTTTGTCCGTTAACGCCTCACGCGGAACGTACGTGTCTCCGATTTGGATAACCGTCAGGACAATGCCAAATATGATCGCGGCCACTTTCTTCGGGAGCGGCATCACGTTTCGCGACAAGTAGAGGATGATTCCGCAGGCAAGCAGCGCGATTTCCAATGCAAACTCTGGATCGCGATAATTCCACAAGCCAAATCCGACTTTCCAAGTGTCGTCGTAGATCGGCAGATCGCGCGGATGGGCAATGAGGTCGAGCGCCCAGTGCGAAAAAACAGCCACGCCCACAGTTAGCGCGGCATATTTTCTGTAGAGGCCGCCGTGTTGGCTGCAGATCATCTTGTAAAGAAGAGCGGCAAGCGCTGACCACGCGATTGCCGTCACCAGGCTGTGCGAGTACGGATGGAAATATGAGTCGAGCATGCTGCCCGCGGTGAAACCTTTGATCACCCGCAGCTTCTCAATCCCTAGCAGCACCAGCGTTGCCCAGATGTAATCGAGAAATTGAACGGCGATAAACAGAACCCAGAGCGGAATTTTGTTTCGCTCGCTCTTCGCTGCGAAAGCAACACTGTAGTGACCGACAAACATCGAACTTCATTTAACAAAAGGCACCGAAGAAAACAAAGCGCACGAGACCGAAGAGTGCTCAGTGATTGTTAGGGTTTGAACTTAGCGTGTCTCGTTCGCCTCTCCCCTCCGAGGGGAGAGGATTGAGGTGAGGGGTTTCGAAATGGCGCCGGTTGGTCTCCTCGATGAGTCCTCACCCTCCCCCTCTCTCTTCCAAAGGAGAGGCGACCCATTACGCGCGTAGCACATTCTATCGCCGTGAACCGGCAACCGAAAAGGTTGCCAAAGCGAATGGCACACAACACTCTGCGGCCATGCATAACCCACAGGACCGCGCCTTCTTTGTGCTACATCCCGGCCACATCGAGCACATCGCCGGATTCACTCCGTTCCGTCATTTCCTCGAGACACTGTATCGCGGACCGCTCCCGGTGCAGCCGCTCGCCTCAGCGATCTTCGGTCTTTACACCGGTCTCGTTTACCTCACGCCGATCGGCGGCGGATTCCTGGCCGATCGTCTTCTTGGTCGCACCCGCACTATAACGCTCGGCGCACTGCTCATGGCGGCCGGCCAATTTCTCATAGCCTTCGACGTCACCTTTCTCATCGCTCTGATATTGCTTCTCATCGGTGTCGGTTGTTTCAAGGGAAACCTCGCGAGTCAGGTCGGCGGCCTCTACGCGATGGGTGATAACCGACGCGCCGACGCGTTTCAGATTTATTACATCTTCATCAGCGCCGGTGTCATCATCTCGCCGCTAATCGCCGGTACGCTGGGGGAAAAAGTCGGCTGGCAGTACGGTTTTGGTGCGGCGGGCGTCGGCATGCTGGTCGGTCTGGCCATTTACCTTTCTGGCCGCAAATGGCTTCCTCCCGACTCAGCTGTTGTTGAAAGCAAAGAGAAAGCTGTCAAACCGCGTCTGACACACCACGAAAAAATGTCGATCGTTGCGCTGCTTATTCTTTTGCCCGTGTTGACGATTGCAATCATTGGGAACCAGCAAATCTTCAATGCGTATCTTGTCTGGGCAGAGCGCAGCGCAAATCTCATCTTCTTCGGCAAGAAAATACCAACGACCTGGCTGATCACTCTCGACTCGATTGTGTCGGTAAGTTTTCTCGCCGGCACGGTCGTGTTCTGGCGGCTCTGGGCGAAAAAATTTCGGGAACCGGCCGAGATTACCAAGATCGGCATCGGCAGCCTCGTGGCTGTCACCGGATTTATCTCCCTCGCAACGGGCGCAGCGATCGCAGAGAGTTCCGGAACAAAAGTCTCAATCGGCTGGCTCATCACCTTTCACGTGCTCAACAGTGTCGGCTTTGCGAACATCTTTCCTGTTTCGCTTGCACTTTATGCGCGCGCCGCGCCTGCGGCGTTGTCCGCCACCATCATCGGCATTTATTACCTGGCATTCTTTGCAGCGAATAATCTGGTCGGCACGATTGGGGGTCTTCTGGAAAAAATGTCCGTCCCACACTTCTGGCTGCTGCATTCCGCGCTATGCGGAATTGCCGGTGTCATTTTCCTCCTGGCCGGCCATTTCTTCGGCTACCTGCTTGCGCCCAGCGATAACACGAACAAGACCACTGACTGCTGACTACTGACCTCCGACCTTTGTTACCTTCGTTTCCTTCTGTTTAATTATTGCTGATCGAAATCGATCTCTCCTTGACGTCTGCCGCTCTGCGCGGACTGCGTATTAGTGGACGTTACGAACGATTCCGGGCAAACGGGTGGCCTGAATCTCCAGACGCTGCGCCGTCTCAAATTCTGGGTCTGGGTTCAGGAATGGACGCGGCCCACTGAATTTCAGGTCACGTTGATCTGGGCCGGCATTATCGGCTTTGGCGGCGCTCTTTGCTCCATCGCGTATCGCATTGCGACCAGCTTCGTTCACAAAATCCTTACCGGCAGCAGCACACCTGGCTTTGTTGAGAGCTTCACTGAGTTGCCGTTATTGTGGCGGCTCGTCGTTCCGGCAATCGGCGGACTCATCGCCGGCGTGATCATTTTTTTCGGTTCACGCTTCCATGGTCAGGTCACCACCACCGATTACATGGAAGCAGTTGTTCTTGGCGACGGAAAGATTTCCGCGCGCCAGAGCTTGGTGAAATCGCTCTCCGCGCTTTTCACCAACGCCTCCGGCGGATCAATCGGACGCGAAGGTCCGCTGGTTCAACTTGCCGCGATGGTTGCGTCGCTGGCCGGACGTTTGCACCGTTGGACAACGCCGCGGCTACGATTGCTCGTCGCATGCGGCGCGGCGGCGGGAATCGCTTCCGCATACAACGCGCCAATCTCCGGCTCGGTGTTTGTCGCCGAGATCGTGCTCGGTTCCATGGCGATGGAAATTTTCGGACCGCTCGTGTTTGCGTCCGTGGTTGCGACGCTGACGGTTCGCGGGTTCCTCGGGCCGGGACCGCTGTACCAGATCCCGTTGTTCCGGCTCAATGGCAATTGGGAGATCATTCCATATCTGTTGCTCGGTCTGGGCTCCGGTCTGGTTGCGCCGTGGTTCATCCGGCTGCTGCGAGCAAGCGAAAAATGGGCCGGACAAATTTCGGCGCCGGTTTACCTGAAAATGTGCGCCGGCGGTCTAATTGTCGGCGCGCTGGCTGTGTTCTATCCGCAGGTCTGCGGCAATGGCTACAGCGTGGTTAACGAGATTTTGCGCGGCCAATGGCTTTGGCAAACGCTGGCGTTGATCCTGATTTTCAAAGTGCTCGCTACGGCAGTCACATTTGGCTCCGGCGCGGTGGGCGGAGTTTTTACACCGACGCTTTTTGTCGGCGCAAGCCTCGGCTTTCTCTTCGGCACTGCTGCCCAACACGTCACTGGCTCGGCATCGGTGAACCCCAGTGCGTTTGCAATTGTCGGGATGGGCGCTTTTTTGGCGGCGGCGACTCACGCGCCTATCATGGCGATCGTCATGATTTTCGAGCTCACACTGGATTATCAAATCATTCTGCCGCTGATGCTCGCTTGCGTGGTCGGCTATTACACGTCAGTCAAAATCGAGAAGCGCTCGATTTATGCGGAAGCATTGAAACGAAAAGGCGCAGGCGATTACGCCAAACAGTTGGCAGAGCTGCACGTTCGCGACTTGATGAAACCAAACCCGCTGACCATTTCGCCAACGACCGGTTTCTCTGAGATCGCGGAGAAATTTATCACTACGCGCTTCAACTACCTTTATGTGACTTACGACGGCAGTTTTCTCGGCGCTGTCTCCTTGCATGACATCAAGAACTACCTCAATACGCCTGAACTGGCGAAGGTGGTGATTGCCGGTGACCTCCTGCGCGATTCGTTCCCGCTTGTCCGCGCGAACGCTTCGCTCATTGAAGCGCTAGAACGTTTTAGTCATCATGACGGAGAACGTCTGCCCGTCGTGTCGCATGATCGACACTTGGTCGGATCGATCGCCAAGACCGATGTGATCCTCGCGCTCGCTGGGAGCACAGCGCGATCTGCAACCACGACCGGCTCGCCCACGCCTCAGTAAACACAAAGCTGCTTTTCAACGGCAATATCGCTCAACAAATCAGATCTTCCCCGCCGACGAGAATGCACCAAAAGATCGATCACCACAGAGGACACGGAGCACACAGAGAGGAATTCCTCGATTTGAAGTCAGTGACCTTTGCAATCTCTGCGGTGAAACACTGCGACGCAACGACCTCAGAATAAAGTTGCCAACCGGTTCGTAATCTGTTCGGAATCGACGGCACGGAGATTTTATGAAAACACGAAATGTTTGCCGAAAAATCATTTTGCTCGTGAACTGTGCCGCTCTTGTATTCGCTGCTTCTTCCTCACTCGCCGTTGAGTCAGGGATTATCACATTCCAAGGCGGTGATGACGCCGCTTCGGAAAATACGAAGCGGTTGATTGGTCATTGGCGCAAGACCACGATTGTTTTCGAGAGCCCGAAGGACGAACATCTGGTTCTTCATGCCGATGGTACCGCCGAGAACTGGGTCGTCACGGCAGACAGCCGCAGCGAACCCATTACAGGCCGTTGGAGCGTTGAAGGCAAGACGCTGACCTTATCGTTCGGCGATAACGAGAACTCCAGCCCGTTCACCTTCTACGAGGGAAAACTCGTTTTCCCAAATATCCCGAATCGCCGCGGGTTCTGGGATAAGATCGAGTAGCAGAACAGCCATCAATCTGTGATCCGATGCCGCGTTGTCCCTGGGCTACAACTGAACCAAACATTACTTATCACGATAAGGAATGGGGCGTCCCTGTGCATGATGATCGAGTGCTCTTCGAGTTCCTTATTCTTGAAGGTGCGCAGGCCGGGTTGAGCTGGACGACCATTTTGAAAAAGCGGGAAAACTATCGGAACGCGTTCGATGGGTTTCGCCCGGAGAAAATCGCCCGCTACGGCAAGCGCGACGTTCAGCGGTTGCTGCGCGACGGCGGAATTGTGCGGAACCGCCTTAAGATCGCGGCGACAATCGAGAATGCGAAAATGTTTCTCATCGCGCGAGAAGAATTCGGGACTTTCGACACTTACCTGTGGAGCTTTGTCGGCGGCAAGCCGATCCAGAATCGCTGGCGCACGATGGCCGAAGTGCCTGCGCATGCGGCCGAATCGGACGCGACGAGCCGCGATTTAGTGCGGCGTGGATTCAAGTTCGTCGGCTCAACGATCTGCTACGCGTTGATGCAAGCGACCGGCATGATTAACGATCACCTCGTGACATGTCCGCGACACGCGGAGCTTGGTGGCGTGCGTCGTAGCAAATTACGATTGTAGGGCAAGCGCGTCGCTTGCCCTTCTCGGCCGGCAGGCGGAGCGCCTGCCTACAATTCCAAGACCAATTTGAACCGTCGCCGGTCGATGTTTCGCTAAATCTGCCGCGTTAAAAGAATCCGCGGATGAACGCGGCCGCTTCATCCGAGATGCCGGCGATCTTGTTCGTTGCCTGACGATAGAATTTGAAATTGAGCTCGGTTTCGGGGCGGCCATCGTTCCAGTCGGAAAAACGTTTGAGCTCGCTTCGTCCCAGGCACCGCTTCGCGAGCGCGGTGCGCCTCACGGTGATGCTCACGCGCGGCGTCTGCCGCGCGACGCCTGCTTTCTTCGGGATCGCTCGCGCCGAGGTGACGACGCCGCGTGCGATGAGACCCTGCCCGCCTTCATTCTCGCTCGCGAAGATGAAAATCGTGTCGCCTGTGGCGATGAGCTTGCCACCATACATCGTCTTCTGCGCGCTGAAGGTAAACGTCTTCGCTCTCGGATCGCTAACCTCAGCTTTGATCACGAACATCATGCTGTCTTGGCAAGCCGCAGCCTCGCGCGAAGGCTGCTCATCTGGCACGGAATGAACGGTCTGAGATCTCTGTACCGCCCAGATCTTTAAGTCCCAGGTCCCTGTGCCTCTCTTCAATGACAGCCACCTTCTCATTTGGCATCGTGCGGCCGACCACAGCGAACCGAATCAAACCCGTCTGCAGCGCAAATGTTACTTCCGCACAAGAGCAGATTGAGCAGCATGAAGAACGTCGCTTTCACTTCATTCTTCATAATTTTTGCTTCAAACTTTTCATCGTTGGCTCCACCGATCATGTCGTTAGGAGTCTCTCCGGCTAGCCAGTTCGGACGCCCTCGATTATCGACACCCCCATATGCGTATCGATTTCGCGCGTGAACTCAAAACCGGCATTGCCGAGAAGCGTCGCGTGCTCTCGCAGCGTCCGTTGCTTGCCACCAATAGCAAGCATCCAAATGTCCAGGGTCTTATGCCAGCTGGGTTGCGGATCGTCAGGAACAATGGCTTCGATTACTAGCACCCTCGCATTGGCCGACGCGGCGGCCCGCACCCGTCTCAGGATTTTCGTCGCGTGCTCGTCGTCCCAGTCATGGATCACGTCCATCAGCAAATACGCGTCACACGTTGGCAGATCGTCCGTAAAGAAATCGCCAGCTTGGAGCGTGAGTCGATCCGAAGGCGCACCGGAGGCATGGATTACATGCGCCTGGTCGAAAAGAATCCCGCGAGCATCTGGCGCGCTCTTGAGCACCGCTTGCAGTAAATGACCCTTCCCGCCACCAATATCGCCGACAACTTTAAACCCTGAAAAATCGTAGGCTGCAGTCACGCCGGCTACCTGTGCGTAAGCCTTCGCGGCCATCGCCTCGTCGAAAATGCGGCTTGCTTCGGCGTTCCCCGAAAGATAACCCCACGTGCCACCAGGAAGCACTTTTGCATCAGCCGCCAGACCAGTGCGAAGGGAGTATTCCATCTCGCCAATCACCGACCAGAATGCCGCGAGGCCCAACATTCGCACCAGCGGCCGCATCGATTGTGGATGATCCACGCGCAGGAGCCGCGACGCGTCCGTATGACTTACAAGGCCCTCCCGATAAGCAAAGACGCCGTTCGCCGAAAGGAGCCGGAGCACCCGGCTTAGTGCATCGGCGTTCACGCCCGTTGCGGCGGCAAGAGCTGCTACATCCTTTGGAGTATCGTCGAGTGCGTCGGCTATGCCTGTGTTAGCTACCGCATGCAGGCAGCGCGGCAGCACCGATCCTCCAGCGAGTTGCTCAATTTGTTCGATCGCCTGATGTGTCACAACCTTGTCCATAGTCTTTTTATTTCTGTACCACGGTTATTTCTGCGTGATCCGTGACGAGTAGTGGTTAGCAACCAACCGCCAGTGCCCTTGCTGCTTTACCCACACCCTGGTAAAGCGAGTGTCACGGGGAACAGTTTGGCCTTTGTCTTGTCCAATCATTGTTGAGCGGCCAGTCTCCACAGCCGTGTTTTCATACACGCGCACTTGAACGTCATCGGTGGTGATAGATTGAAATTTCAAATCACCTGACGTGAAATCTGAAATCACCTGCGGCTTGGTTCTCACAGTGCCACTTGGCCCTACGCCTATGAAATCAGCAGCGTAGATGCGATCAAGGGCCGTCGCATCAGCATGAATCTGTGCTTGAATGCGTTCGTTATCCAGCTTCCTGATCGTCTCTTCGACACTTGTTCTGTGACTGCCCCTCGCGCTCTGCTCTTGCCCTACGCCGACAGTGGCCACTGTAAGGACGAGGACAGCTATAAAGAGTGCTGATCTCATGTGGAGTTCTCCATAATCGTAACGAGAATAAGCTGAGCTGAGGCGACCGGGGCCGAGCAGCGAATACGATCTGGAGCGTTTACCCATAGGCAGTGACTCTACACAACGTTCGCCATTAGCTCCAGCACTTGGTTAGATCCTTGCGGGTGATCTTTCGACGGCATTACCTGTTAGGAGATGCCTCTGCAGCGGGCTTGTAGTCGAATTTTCCGTTTCCCTCTTGGTAAAAAACGCAATCGCTTCCGGCGCGGCAACCGCTTACGTGCACCCAGTTAGCTGGGAGGACGATTACCGACCCTGGGCCGAAATCCCTGGCCGATGCCAGGTCCGACCCGACGTACAAGACGCCGCTGATGATCACCATCTTGATCTGGCTGCTGTGTGTGTGCAGCGGATTGTCAGTCCGCGCGGGTATCTTACGCATCTGCGTGTACTCTCCCCTCTTAGGGTCGCCCGAAAGCACGGCGAACTGTGTGCCCTTCACCTCTGGGAGTTCGGTCCACTTCAGTTCCGCGAAGGACACCATCAGCGGCGTGCCACCTTCGTTCTCTGCCACGGCGGGTCTGCCCGCCCTGTCGCTACACGCGGCCATCGAAACACTCACCGCCGCCAGCACTACAAAGAGTCTTTTCATGTTGGCCTGCTCGATTCAGATAACTGTCTTCATGGCATCTAACGAGAAAGAGATAAGCGACCCAGCACTTGGAAAATCGGCGTGCACATTATTTAAGCTTACAACAAAGTGCTGGGTTGGCTTCATCGATTGGTTAGGCCTAGTCGGTTGGTTCAAGTTTCAATGGTTTGGTGCCAATCCGCGCGACGATCTGCTCGTGTGTGATCTTGCCGGGGAATTTATACTTCACCTGTTTATCTAACACGATCTCGCGGCGCAGTACATGCCAGCCCGAAACGTCCCACCGCACATCGAATGTGTGTAAGTCTGGCGTGTGATAGAGAAGTGTCGGGGCCGCGTCAGCAACGCCGACGCCGAAGACGTAAACATCGGAAATGCGTCCGTCGAGATGATCGACGATAGCAAGAAACCGCGAATCCGGAGACCACTTCGCGTCAATCCAACGATTGTTTTGCCTTAGAAGCGCACCCGCATCGCTTGAGTTGGCGCGACGCACAAAGAGTTTCATTCCGCTGCCGTCCTCATTGGCCGGGATCGTGTAAGCTTCGAAATCGCCGTTCGGGGAGACGAAGCCATGCTCGTCCGGGAGTGCTTGGGCTACGAGAAGCAGGGAGATCGCGACGAGAGCACGCATAGGCCTAACGAGAAATAGATAAGCCAGCCAGCCACTTGAAGCAAAGCGTTGGATCGCCCTGGCGTGACACAAAGTGATGGGTTGGCTTCATCAGTTGGTTAGATGATTGAGCTGCACCATTTTCTTCAGGGGGATAAAGCTATGGGCGCGGCGGTGGCGTAGGACGAACCCTAGGCGTTGGCGCAACTCTTGGCGTCGGGGAAGGTCTCGGTGTAGGTGTAGCTGTTGGAGTCGCGGTCGCGGTTGGCGACGGTGTCGGCGTTGGCGTAACACCGGATTGGGCGCAATATCTGCCGCCGGTGTTCGTTACGTGGGAGCCATCATTTCCGCCCCATACAATCATCTCACTGCCCGTCCACACTGCGGTGTGAGAATATCGCGCACTGGGGGCGTTAGTGGTGCTAGTAGCCGTCCAACTATCGGTAGCAGGGTTATATCTCCCGCCGGTGTCAACGATGCCGCCGCCGCCCCAGACTATCATTTCACTGCCCGTCCAGACTGCGGTGTGAGAATATCGCGCACTGGGGGCGTTAATGGTGCTAGTAGCCCTCCAAGTGTTGTTAGGGTTGTATCTCCCGCCGGTGTCCAGAATATTCGTGCACGGAATACCGGAGCATCCGCCCCAGACAATCATTTCACTGCCCGTCCACACTGCGGTGTGAGCCTGTCGCCTACTGGGCGGATCAGCGGTGTTAGTAGCCGTCCAACTGTCGGCAGCAGGATTATATCTCCCGCCGGTGAACAATTGACCCACGCTTTCATTAGATCCGCCCCAAACTATCATTTCACTGTCCGTCCAAACTGCTGTGTGATCAAAACGCCTATCAGGTGCGCCCGTAGTGCTAGTAGCCGTCCAACTATCGGTGCTGGGATTGTATCTCCCCCCAGTGTTCACGATGAACCCGTCAATAAATCCGCCCCAGACTATCATTTCACTGCCTGTCCACACTGCTGTGTGAGAATATCGCGGATCGGGGGTCATTTGGCTGCCGGTGCAAACTGCGATGTGATAGGGTCGGTCGCTTGGCGCGTTAGTGGTGCTGGTGGCCGTCCAACTGTCGGTAGCAGGGCTATATCTTCCGCCGGTATTGGTGTAGTTGCTTGTTTGATCACTGCCGCCCCAGACGATCATTTCGCTGCCCGTCCACACTGCCGTGTGTATCCATCGGGCGGAGGGCGCATTGGTGAGTGTCGTTGGAGTCCAGGCGTCTTCTGTACAGCCCAGTGGAGCTGAGATTTCCGGCAACGTGTACGCGACACCAGGTGGATCCGCCGCGCCATGGGCGATGGTACGAAGAGCCGAAGGCCAAAGATTCGTGATCGCTTCGCGATTCGCCTTGCCAGCCAGCTGAGGACTGCTCGATCTACTTTTGAATTCCCTAACGAGCCGTTCCGCGAGGATTGGTCTGGCCAGACACTCTGCGATGACAACCGGATCGTTCCCAAGGGCCTGAAACAATTCCCGCAGAACCCCGGGCCGTTTTGTGTCCCGGGCCATTCGGTTCATCTCGGCTTGTAACTGCTCGGCCGTGATCGGCTTTTGCCAGTGATCCCCGAGCATTTGTGAGTCGCGCAGATAGTCTTGGACTTTCGTTTCCAGCTGCGCTCGGGGAAATACTGCATCCAACGATGGTTTAGGATCGGAACGTTCTTTCGGCCAGATGCTGTGACGCCAGTAAACATCCTCAATCGCTCGCTGATAAGATACGCGCTGTGCAAACGTCAGAGTGCGCCTGGAAAGATTTTCCGGTTGCGTTACGCAGACGGAAGCGATTGCGACTGCAAATGCTACTGCGTAGAGAACAGGGCGCATACCATCTAACGAGAAAAAGCTGAGCGACCGCTGACCCGCCACAGCGGGTAAACTGTCGCGAGCTGAAAGTGTTTCATAAAATCAAAAGCCGGTCGAAGACTCGCCGTGGCGAGTCAGCGGTTCGCTCCAGCACTTGGTTAGATGCGCGTATATTTTCACAAACGGTAAATGTCCATTACCTCAATCATTGAGCGCTGCGGCAACCGCACGATGACAGGACGGCAACCAGACCATCAAGGGGTGCAGTGGAACCCATAGTTTCGTTTCGCGACCAACAGGCATGTGTGAGCTCGCGGCGGGAAAAATCGCCAAATCAAGCGGCGTCCATATCGTGGTAAGGCGAACTCGATTGAGCACCTGAGCGTCACTATTGAGATCGCGCAGGAATGCGCTGTCAGGACGTAGTTGAGTCACGCCGGGCCATCGCAGCAATTCGGCAGGACAAATGTTCGCCCACCACGTGCCATGCTCTGGCGCAGAGATTGCAACAAAGCGCTCCACACGCGTGACGCCACCGAGCCGTTGCAAATAGTAGCGGCAAACAATCCCACCCATGCTAAAGCCAACGAGATCGCACCGCGTACCATGCGGCACGTTCGCCTCGATGAAATCGGAAAGCTGCTGCGCGAGAATTTCATTGCCGACCTGGCACCCGCTTGGTGAAAGCGTCGGTGTGAGAACCGTCCAGCCCTCGCGCCGCAGGGCGTGCGCCATCGCTTGCATTTTCTTGGCGTCGTCTTGAAAGCCATGAACGAGAAGAACCGGATTTGGATGCGCCACGGCATGCGCGGGATTCTTCGCAGAGAGGCTGCTTACAGTCGTCACACAAAGGATAACAACCAGGGGCAAGAAAACCGCTCGGCGCTGAATGTGGATTTGCGGTTTCACTATGGCAAGCTCCA
>QHMS01000317.1 GCA_003217895.1 Verrucomicrobiota bacterium | reverse complement strand
CTGGGCGTGCAGGAAGGCGGCTACGTTCTGATCGGCGGTCTTCTTGGAATAGACGGAACGACCGCTTTGGCCCTCTCCTTGATCGCGAGAGTACGCGAACTCGGGCTCGGTATCCCCGGCCTAATTACCTGGCAACTGATTGAAGGCCGCCGCCTCTGGCGCGCGCGCCTGGCTGCAAACGCACGGTAGAATTCCAGATTAGCGATTACGTCTCGAAGTTTTTCGAGACGCCGTTTCACCTTCGCGGGGTTTGCGAAACTTGTCCGCACGCCCCACCAGATCCACGCCATGCCGTTTGGAAGAGCGAGTTCATCTTCCAGTTCGCAAATCACGACGGTATTTCCATAAGCATTGAGAAAGGACAACGCCAAAGTGAGCCACTGCGGGTTGGGCGCCACTGCGATCAAGTCCAGCAGGAAAACTAGCAAATCGTCCGCCTGTCGCGCTTTCGCGGGCAACGATTTGTCGTGGACAATCTCAAAGTCGATTAACCGAGCCCGGCCGATCTTCTCATCATAAATCACATTGTTCGCTCCGGCGTCGCCGTGTGACCATGGCCCACGAAACACATCGCTCCTGAACTGATGAGCGCGCCGGAATTCGTGGCCAGCCGCCTCGACCATTCGCCGCGTGAGCGTCCCGTGTTCCAAACGCTCCCACAGGCTTTTGCCTGGCAACTTGTCGGCGCAGACTGTTTTGTCACCGGATACCCAGGCACCGAAACGATCGCCATTAAGTAGTTTGAAACACTCCACTTCCCAGCGTCGCCAATCCTCGGCTTTCGCCCAGAAACGAACTGGTATGCCGGCCATGCGAAAATACAAATTCGCCAGATCAGCCAATTGTTCCCCGTAGCCGTTGCGGCGCTTGATTACCACGCGCCGTCCGCGACGGACCTTCTCGGAGACCGAATTAATCTTTAGCGAATCGACAAATCTCGCCGCGGCGTTGCTCAGAGCTTGAGGTATATGATTTGTAAGTTGCTCTGCCAGACTTATCCCATTTTCCCGAGTTGGCATTGTTGATGTTCTATTCGATCTCATTGGCCTTTGCGACCGTATGAATGTAGCCGTCGCCCTGTGGGCGACGCAACGCACCGCCTGTAAAAACACCGTAACCCGGCGCTTCGCACCCGCCTTCGCTAAAGCTATGGCGTGGCAGGCAGCGAAGCGCCTACAGCAGCGCGATCGTCTCGCCGATTTTCATCACCCGCAGCTGCGTCTCTAACTTGCGCTGTTTCAATTCGCGTTCGAACGCTTCAGGCGTGCCCGTAAGCAGTGGAAACGTTCCGTAGTGCATGGGAATTACTTCGCGCGGATTGACCAGTCTGACTGCTTCCGCCGCACGAGCAGGTCCCATTGTATAATGGTCGCCGATGCAAACCAGCATGACGTCGATTTTGTGGAACCGCGACACCAACGCCATGTCGGAAAACAAATCTGTGTCGCCCGTGTGATAAATAGCGGGCCCACCGCGGATCGTAATTACAAAACCTCCCGGCGCGCCGCCGTGTCTCGCGCCGGATTGCTCATCAGCCGAGACGCCCGAGCCGTGATGAGCTCGAACGAAGAGAACTTTTACATCTCCATCGAGCAGCGTCAGTTCGCCGCCAAAATGACCGATCGTATCCGCTTGCGCCAGCTCGGCCGGATAACCGAGGTGTTTCACTATTGCATCAGCTAAATCGAACGTCGCTACGAGTTTCGCCCGTGTGCGTTTCCCGATTTCAACGGCGTTGCCGACGTGATCGGAATGGCCGTGCGTAACCAGAATAAGATCGACACGATTAAGAGCAGCGAGCTCGTCCTTCGCGTTTTCGAAAACAGGATTCGTTAACCATGGATCGACGAGCAGAACTTTGCCGTTCGGCGTAACGATCTTGAAAGCCGACTGCCCGTACCAGGTGAGCTGGGTATCCATGAAAGTCACCAAACTGAAAAGTGTTGGTTCGGCAAGTCTGGGTAATGGCTCGGGCAAATGACGAAGCACGAATGACGAAGGAATGTCGAAATCCGAATGACGAAAGAGAAAGCATTGACTCCGATGATTTCGAGCTTCGTCATTAATTCGTCATTCGACATTCGGCATTCGTCATTTTATTTACGCTCCGCATCATGGATCACGATCTCGCTCATCAGCTTCTCAGCGCAAGCGATGTGCGCATGGCTGCGCTCATCGCGCGTTCCCGGCGGTACGAAATTGAGCCAGCCGTTTCAATCCGTCCATTTGATGCTCTGGCGGAATCCATTGTTTACCAGCAACTACATGGCAAAGCCGCTGCTGCGATTTGGAATCGCGTCCGCGCGTTGTATCCCAAAAGAAAACGGCTCGATCCCGCAAAGGTTCTCGCTACGCCGGATCAAACGCTTCGTGCCTCTGGGCTTTCGCGTGCAAAAATCGCAGCGATAAAGGATCTCGCTGCGAAAACGATGGACGGCACGTTGCCATCCGGTCGCGCTCTTTTGAAGATGAGCGACGACGAAATCATCGCGATTCTGACACAGGTCCGCGGGATTGGTCGGTGGACCGTTGAAATGATTCTTCTTTTCGATCTAGGACGCCCGGATGTCTGGCCGGTTGACGACTACGGCGTGCGCAAAGGGTTCGCCAAAACATTTAGCCGGCGAAAACTGCCGACGCCGAAGCAGCTTTTAAAGTTTGGGGAGAAATGGCGACCGCACCGTTCAGT
>QHMS01000316.1 GCA_003217895.1 Verrucomicrobiota bacterium | reverse complement strand
AGGACCAACACTAATGAAGACCCTCCCGCGAGGGCAATCACTGCGATGATTAAGCCGAACACCATCAGCAGAGCGAACGCGCCATAGACGAAGATGCAGAGTGCAGCAACGCGCGGCCAGAACCTGACAGCGTCATTTAGCATGGCAATCAAACGCGGCTGGCGTCCGTCAGAAATCTCAGCGGTGAGAATTTGAATTCCGGCGACATACACCGGCCACATCGCTATTGAGAGGACAAACATTAAAAAGGCAAATGCGCCCCCGGCGAGAACGCGCAAATCGCCATCCGAGCCCTTTGGGGTTTGCATCAATGCAGTCGTTAGCTGACTGCATACCGACGGCAGCAATACCAGCAAAGTAAGCCCAAGGAATTGGAAAAAGCCTTTGCGATAAATGTGAAACGTCTCCGCCAAAATCTGACCGAAGCTGCGATGCTGGACTTGCAGGGGCGGTTGCGCCAAGGGCCCGGCGCTCGCCGTGGCGAGCGCCGCTACATCAAACAATCCCGGAATGGCTGCTGCTGTGCTCCAAAGATCGGTGCCCGTGTTTCGGGCTTCGTTCTCGGGAAGGAGCCGCCCTTCTTGCTTCCATTCGCGCAGCGTGTCGATGTCGGCGGGCCCATATTCCTCTCCCTGCACACGCACGATCCATTCTTCGGTCATGCCTTGATCATCCAGCATCATGCATCCAGAATCCAGCATCAGCCACTCGAAATGAAACTGCTGCTCATCGATGGTCATTATTACGTTTACCGCTCGTTTTTCGCCATCCCGAATCTCTCCAATTCCCGCGGCGAACCCACCAACGCGATTTTCGGCTTTACGAAAACGCTGCGGCTAATGCTGAAACATTTGCAGCCTGATTTAGGCGCAGTCGTTTGGGACGAAGGCGTGCCGCAAAAGCGAGTGGAACTACAACCCGCGTACAAGGAGACGCGCAAAGAGATGCCCAAGCCGATGATCCCGCAGCTTGACTTCATTCAAAAACTCACACCTTTGCTAGGCTTTCGAAATATTTCTCTTCCGGACACCGAAGCCGATGATCTGATGGGATGTTACGCCATCGCCGCGTGCAAACGGCCCGGGATGGACGTTGTGCTCGCAACTAACGACAAGGATCTTTATCAACTGGTCGGTCCTTGCGTGAAAGTCTATACGACAGCGAAAGCGGATCTCGCGTCGCCCAAGGATGCATTCGCGTTGCTGAGCGAAGATCAGGTCGCTACCAAATGGGAGGTTCCGCCCAAGCTTATTGGTGATGTGCTGGCGTTGACCGGCGATTCGGTCGATAACATCCCCGGGGTCGGACTGGGACGAAAAACCGCCGCGGCTTTGATTCGTGAGTTTGGCGGGCTGGAACCCTTGCTGAACAACATCGACCAGGTGAAAAGCCCGCGAACACGGGAGAAACTCGCCAATTCTCGCGAGCAAATTTTGCAAAACCGACAAATGGTCGATCTGGATTGTCATCTTGAACTGCCTGTGCCGGTCGATCAGCTTCAAATCGAACCCGATTATCCCAATCTGATCCGTGCATTGGAGCAGTGTGAATTCAAATCGCTGCTTCAGGAAGTGCGCGACGAAGCAGAGCGAGTTGGGATGGGCGCCCAAGGAAATCTTCTCTAGCCCAAGGGGGCGGCGTCTCCAGTCAGCGCCTTCGGTCTACCGCGTAACATCCTGAACGCGTCCGTGATAAGCACGAACACGAATTTTTCGTAAAAAATTCGAACGCGGGTCGCTGCAGAGTGTCAAAGTTAACAGGTTAAGGCGATTCGGGTGGTTGCACGGCTTTTTATATTCGTTGTTTCTCCTTAGCGTGCGCTGCCCGAATCTTTTTTTGTCTGATTGAGCCGACATTCGGCGCGACGCATCGGATAATGTCCTTGATAGACCGGCGCTCGTTTCGCACTTATCGTGCGCGCATTCTCCTGCGCCCATGATAGCAAACGGCTATGATCCGATTGCCGCTGCACTTAAAGAAGACATCGGCGACGGCGATGTCACGACCGAGTTTTTTGTGCCGGAAACGTTGCACGCAACGGCACGAATTATCACGCGTGAAAATGCGGTGGTTGCGGGCACCGGAGCGGCTAAAGACGTTTTTCGACGGGTTGATCCGTCGACCGATGTCCAGATTCTCTGCCGCGATAGCGATAGCGTCGCTGCCGGCGACGTCATTATCGAAGTGCGCGGCCTTGCGCGTTCAATTCTCAGAGCGGAACGCGTTGCGCTCAATTTTTTGCAGCGTCTTTGCGGCATCGCAACGCTCACGCGCCAATTTGTCGATGCCGTCGGGAATCCTTCCACCAAAATATTGGATACGCGCAAGACCACGCCCGGGCTGCGCGCGTTGGAAAAGGCTGCAGTGGTCGCGGGTGGTGGCGCTAATCATCGGTTTGGCTTGTACGACATGGTGATCGTAAAGGACAATCATTTTGCCGCGCTGGGAGAGCTTTCCGGTTTTGCCGATCGAATTCGTCGGCTTCGGCAGGAACGGCCAAACATCCGGATTGAAGTGGAAGCTGATAACCTCGAACAAGTCCGCGCTTTTGTCGAGGTGGACGGCATCGACGCTATCCTTCTCGACAACATGACGCCTGCCCAAATTCGGGAAGCTCTGGCGCTCAAAAGAAACAACATGAAGTTCGAGGCAAGCGGAGGCATCACGTTGAAAAACGTCCGACGCGTGGCAGCCACGGGAGTGGACTACATTTCCATCGGCGCGCTGACGAACTCCGCGCGCGCGATCGATCTCGCGCTGGAAATGACACATGTTCCCGGGTGAGATCTTGGATCCGCTGAACG
>QHMS01000096.1 GCA_003217895.1 Verrucomicrobiota bacterium | reverse complement strand
GCCCGCTCATTTTATAAAGGGGCTTCGAACTGTCGATCAGATCGATCCGAAAGAAATGCTGCTGCCGCTCGTTGTTATCGATGTCCACGAGGCAGCTGCGAAAAATCCAGATTACACACTATCGCTCGATCGGGTGAAAAAATGGGAGAAAGATCACGGACCAATTCCCGCGGGTGCGTTTGTTGCCATGCGGACCGATTGGTCGAAGCGCTGGCCCGATGCGGCAAAGATGGAAAACAAAGACGTCAACGGCATCGCGCACTACCCCGGATGGAGTTTGCCTGCCTTGAAGTACCTTTACGGAGAGCGCAAGATTACGGCGTCTGGTCACGAGACAACAGATACGGATCCGGGGATTGCCGCCAGTAAGGACGATTATTCACTGGAAACGTACATTCTAAGTACAAACCATTATCAGATCGAGCTGCTCACGAATCTCGATCAGGTCCCTGAAGCGGGCGCGATTGCAATAGTGAGTTTTCCAAAACCAAAAGGCGGTTCAGGATTTCCCGCGCGCGTGTTCGCGATTGTACCCTGAATATCGACTGCGACGGCGGCGCAATGCGAATGCTGCGGTTTGATCATCGGGCACCGCCAATCGCTGTTTGGAGGAATTGGTGCCAGCGAACCAGGCTGCATCCATGCGGTTCACGACAGATAGGTCGCCAAAAATGTGCTTTGCTGAGTTGACCGAAAGTCGCGGCAGGAACGAAGGTAGGCGCCGAGTCTATGCACATTACCGACATTATGCGGGGCGATTCTCCCATGTTTTCGTTCGAGTTTTTTCCGCCGAAAACCATGGAGGCGGCCGAGACCCTCTATCAAACGATTCGCGACCTCGAATCGTATATGCCGCACTTTGTCAGCGTGACTTACGGTGCTGGTGGCTCAACACGTGATTTGACGCACGATCTTGTCGAGCGCATTCAGCGTACGACAAAGCTCGACCCGATTCCTCACCTCACGTGCGTCTGTCACAACGAAGAGGAGATAGAAGGGATTCTCCTTCGATATGCCAAGTCTGCGATTGGGAACATTCTCGCGCTAGGCGGCGATCGGCCGATTGGAATTGCTTACGATAAATCGCGGGACTCGTTCCAACATGCGATCGACCTGGTCAGATTCATTCGGCGATTCAACGAGTCGGGCGCGCATCCGGACCGTCGCGGTTTTGGGGTCGGCATAGCCGGTTTCCCCGAAGGACACCCCGCCACGCCAAACCGACTGCTCGAAATGGATTACTTTAAAGCGAAAGTGGACGCCGGCGCCGATTACATCGTCACACAGCTATTTTTCGATAATCGCGACTTCCTCGATTTCCGCGAACGGTGCGCACTCGCAAACATTCACATCCCTATTATCGCGGGCATCATGCCAATTACCTCTATCGGTGGATTAAAGCGCATGGCCGAGCTGGCGGCCGGCGCGCGTTTCCCGGCCAAACTTCTTCGCGCTCTAGAGCGTTGCCAAAGCGCCCCCAAAATGGTCAGGCGCGTCGGCATCCAGCATGCATTGGAACAATGCGACGATCTTCTGCATAACGATGTTGCGGGTATTCACTTCTACACACTCAATCGCTCGGACGCTACCCGGCTAATTTTTGACAGCCTCGGGATTCCGCGTCATCGGAGCGCACAAGCTTCGAGCGTCTAGTTGAGCAAAACGCGGCACTTTTAAACTGGCGAGATTTGCGCGAAGCGTGTGAAACGCGCACAATCCCGGAATGTCCAGGGTCAGCCGCGCGATTTGCTACCAAGTTGGAGCGCTGGTGCTGGCAATTGCGCTGGGAATCGCCCTGTCGCGCTTCATTCCTGTCGTCAATTTTATCGAAGCGCTGCAACAGCGCGTCATGAACTGGGGCGCTTGGGCAGCCATTTGCTATCCGCTGCTTTTTGCACTCTGTAATATCCTGCTGCTTCCGGGCGGCATCCTTGCTGTAGGGGGCGGTTTTTTCTTCGGTTTGTGGTGGGGATTTGTAATCGTGTTTGTTGGCAATGTCGTGGCCACGGCAATTTCGTTTGCGCTGAGCCGGTCGATCGCCAGGGGGTGGTTTCAGCGAAAACTTTCAGGCAACCCAACGCTCCGCGCATTGGGTCCCGCCGTGGAACGCGAGAGCTGGAAGATTATTCTCTTGAGCCAGTTGCATCCACTTTTTCCTACGAGCCTACTGAATTACTTTTATGGCCTCACCCGAATTCGATTTGGGAGCTATATGCTATGGGCCTCACTTGGACGATTACCGGGTATTTTTTTGTACGCTTACCTGGGGACGCTAGGGCAATTTGCAGTGCGCATCATGCGCGGCAAAAGTTACCCGCGTATGATCGATTACTGGATTTGGGGAGGAGCATTTGTTACCACGGCGTTACTGCTGGTCGTGCTCGGTCGCGTAGCATATCGGGCTATTCAAGCATCGCAGACCTCGACGAAGTTCTTTGTGGCAAGAGATGGAAAAACAGTGTCGAGCCCGGGGTGATATTTAGATAAATTGTTCGTGTATAAATAGTTAAGCGATTTACTTATGTTCGAGCTACCAACAGAGTACGATGTAATAGTGGTCGGTAGCGGGCACGCGGGAATCGAAGCGGCGCTAGCCGCCAGTCGAATCGGTTGCCGTACCTTGATGTTGACCCAAAATCTGGACACGATTGGTCAAATGTCCTGTAACCCGGCGATCGGCGGACTGGCTAAAGGGCACATCGTTCGTGAGATCGATGCGATGGGGGGTGTCATGGGCATCAATGCCGATGCAACTGGGATTCAATTTCGCATGCTGAACGGTAGCAAAGGTCCGTCTGCTCGAGCGCCAAGGGTGCAGTGCGACAAAAAGGCCTACCAATTTCGTATGAAAGCGATTTTAGAGTGGGCAGATAATCTTGATCTTAAGCAAGCGACTGTTTCCCGAATCCTTGTCGACGGGAGAAGAATAATTGGTGTCGAGACCGATCTTGGGTTAAGAGTAACGACGCGCAGTGCTGTTATCACCTCGGGGACATTCTTGCGCGGTTTGCTGCATGTCGGCGATAGCAGCAAACCAGGGGGCCGTATGGCCGATGCGAGCTCAACCCTGAGCGCGAATCTTCAGCAGCTTGGCTTCACCGTCGGTCGCTTCAAGACGGGAACCCCATGCCGAGTAAATGCGCGCTCGATCGACTTTTCTCGATGTCAGATTCAGTTAGGAGAAGAACCGCCGCCGACCTTCGGATTTCAACACGAGGAAATTGTTGCCTGTTTGGATGACGAAATCTTCACACTGAATTGTTTTCTAAACGGCAAGTTCCACGTGGAACAAATGCCATGTTGGATTACCAACACAACGCAGCAGACACACGAAATCATTCGGGCAAACCTCAACAGATCGCCGCTGTATGCCGGGCGCATTAAAGGGACCGGACCGCGATATTGCCCATCCATCGAAGACAAAGTCGTCAAATTTTCGGACAAGGCTTCGCATCAAGTCTTTCTCGAACCAGAAGGACGCCACACAAGCGAGTATTACGTAAACGGTATCTCGACTAGTTTGCCGTATGAGATACAATTGGAATTTCTGCATTCGATCCCGGCCCTCGAACATGCAGAGATCATGCGGCCGGGGTATGCCGTCGAATACGATTACTTCCCGCCGACCCAGCTCCTTCCCACCTTGGAAACCAAGCTAGTGACCGGTTTGTATTTTGCCGGCCAAGTCAACGGCACTTCGGGGTATGAAGAGGCAGCAGCTCAAGGCTTGATTGCTGGAGCGAATGCTGCTCTAAAGGTTCAAGGCCTGCCGCCATTTGTCCTCGCCAGGTCACAAGCTTACATCGGCGTCCTGATAGACGATTTGGTCACGAAAGGGACGGAAGAGCCATATCGGATGTTTACAAGCCGCGCCGAGGACCGACTTTCTCTGCGGCACGACAACGCTGATCAACGGTTGACTCAAAGTGCGTTTACCTCCGGCTTGGTCAGCGAGGCCCGCTTTGCTCGTTTTCAAGAGAAATTACGGCTTCTTAAGCAAGCGCGGTTGATAGCCACTGGGACCAAGCTCAGAGGAATTCCAGTTTCCCAATTGTTTAAACGGCCGGATTTTACTGTGCGGGAGTTGCCTCCTGAGATCCACTCGCTTCTGCCGGCTATGATCTGGGAGTTAGTCGAGACCGATTTGAAGTACGAAGGGTATGCCGCACGGCAATCCGAGCAGAATCGAAAGCTCGAAGGCAGGCAGAACCAAATCATCCCGGACGGGCTCGATTATGGGAAGATTGGTGGGCTCCGTGCCGAGACCAGACAGAAATTGGCGGCCTTGCGCCCAATTTCGCTTGGCCAGGCGGCGCGCATCAGCGGTATCACACCGGCAGACGTTGCGATAATTTCTATTTGGTTGTGCAAGAATGACTTACACAGAGGATAGCTCCACTAGCTCGCGCTAGCTGCCTATTGGTTGGATCATCTGATGCTCACGTTGACTGGTGTATTGCTCGGAAGTTACCTAGTGGGATCAATTCCTTTCGGCTACGTAGCTGGAAAAATCCGAGGAATCGACATCCGAAAAATTGGTAGTGGTAATATTGGCGCGACGAATGTCGTGCGCGTACTAGGCAAACGATATGGGTATTCAGTGTTCGTCTTGGATTTCTTAAAGGGCTTCGGCGCAGTCAAGATTTCGATGTCAATCGCAACGGACGCGCGGCCGGAATGGGCTTCACCGGAAATATTTGGAATCTTCGCAGCGATTGCTAGTGTGATCGGGCATTCTTTTCCCGTGTGGCTAAAGTTTCGCGGTGGAAAGGGCGTTGCCACCTCCGCCGGCGCGCTTTTCGGGCTGATTCCGCTCGCGGCGCTAATTGGCATCGTCATCTGGGTATTGGTCTTTTGGTTCACGCGCTATGTGTCGGTCGCCTCAGTGGTAGCTGCCGCCACGCTGCCGCTCGTCATTTTGATAATGACTCGCTTAAATCAAATTCACGGAAACGCTCTGTTTTACTCGTCGCTGGGTCTCGCCGCGGTTGTGATGTGGCGACACCGCTCAAATTTTTCCCGGCTCATGCATGGCAGCGAACCACGTTTTACGCGAAAATGAGCATCGCCCATACGGCCATCGTCGGTGCGGGAGCTTGGGGAACCGCTTTGGCGTGGTTATGGGGCAAAGACGGAAGGCGAGTTTCGCTTTGGGGTCACAATGTCAATCGCGTCACGCGCATGCAAAAAACGCGCGAAAACAGCGATTATCTTCCAGGCATCAAATTGCCCGAAACGGTGACCGTTACCTCGGAATTGCCTGATTGCGCCGGAGCGGATCTGATAGTTCTTGTTGCGCCATCAACCGCGTTGCGCGAGATCACAATTCGTCTGCGAAAAGTAATTAGTAATCCGCACGCCGCGTTGCTGAGTTGTACCAAAGGTATCGAGCACGTGACCGGAATGCGGATGAGCCAAATCTTGCATGAAGCTTTCCCAGAACACCCGATCGCCGTCTTATCTGGCCCTAACCTTGCGGTAGAAATCGCGCAAGGCCTTCCCACCGCGACCGTGATTGCTTCCGATGATATGGATTGCGCGGCGAGTCTGCAAGGCGTCTTGGGAAGCCCGCGATTTCGAATTTACACCAGTCGAGATGTCGTCTCTGTCGAGCTGGGCGGTGCGTTGAAAAACGTGTTCGCCATTGCGGCAGGAATTAGCGATGGACTTGGACTAGGCGACAATTCCAAGGCGGCGCTGATCATTCGATCGTTGGCTGAACTGGTCCGGCTCGGAGTAGCCATGGGCGGCAGCGTGAATGCCTTTTATGGACTAAGCGGAGCGGGCGACCTGGTTTTGACCTCCTACAGCGAGCGCAGCCGCAATCACACTGTGGGCAAACGGCTTGGGCGCGGCGAGCCCCTGGATCAGATCACGGCATCGATGAAAACAGTGGCTGAAGGGATTCCCACTACACGAAGCGCATGGGAATGCGCGCGACGGTTGAATATCGTCATGCCGATTATCGATCAAGTCTACGCCGTGCTGTACCAGCAGAAAAAACCGACGGCTGCTCTGGAAGAACTGCTCAGCCGCGAGCAAAAACCCGAACAACTGTAGCGCAGCAATTTACAATGTCGATTGCGCGCCGCGCCCGAAATCAAAGACCCAGCGCCGCAAATTTTTCACAGAATTCAGCGATTGCCGCAGGGTACAATTCGTGCTCG
The DNA here is from genome assembly GCA_003217895.1 of Verrucomicrobiota bacterium. Lineage (GTDB taxonomy): Bacteria > Verrucomicrobiota > Verrucomicrobiia > Chthoniobacterales > UBA10450 > Udaeobacter. The sequence continues at coordinate 2,221 of QHMS01000096.1, read as the reverse complement.
GCGATTTGAATCCGCGCATGTAGAGTTTCCGGCGTATCGTTAGGCAGGATTGTTACTTCGCGTCGAGCGATGATCTGGCCGTGATCTACCTGCTCCTCCACAAAGTGCACCGTACAGCCCGTCGCAGCTTCGCCGGCTGCGAGAGCTTGTTTCCAGGCTGCAAGTCCGGGAAATTTTGGCAGAAGCGACGGATGTATGTTGATGATGCGGCGGGGGAACGCATTGAGCATGGGCGCGTGTAGTACGCGCATGAAGCCAGCGAGGATCACCAGATAAACGCCGGCGTCGCGCAACATCTTCACAAGTTCGTTTTCCACTTCCGGCTCTAGCCGCGTGCGAAACTGACCGGGCGGCAAATACGCGTTGGCAACGGAAAACTCTCGCGCAATATCAAGGATCGGCGCGTCGAGCACATCCGAAATTACCACACGCGCTTCCGCGGCGAGGTGTCCTGAGCGGATCCGCTCGAGAATCGCCCGGCAGTTGCTACCTTTTCCAGATCCGAGAATTCCAATTGGTAACCGGTTCACGAAGTGCAGTTTTATTCTCTTAACAGATGCAAATTGGGACGAGGCACAATTTTCAGCTCCTGTTTTTGCATATTTGTTCAATTAAACGCGAGGTCGAATGACCTGCCTCAAATGGAATGAGGCGAATCTCTGCGCCGATTTCTTTTAGCGCCGCACGCTCCTCTTCGTTCAACGTTTCGGAGCTGTAATCGCTGCCTTTGACATAAATTGCGGGCCTAGCCGCCGCAAGAAACCGAGTCGCCCGCATTTCCGGAAAGATCGTGACCAGATCTACGCACTCTAGTGCGGCAAGAATCTCCGCGCGATCGATCTCAGTCATGATCGGGCGCCCGCTTCCTTTCAACTCGCGGACCGAACGATCGTTGTTCAAGCCAACTGCCAGCAAATCGCCCAATGCACGCGCAGCTCGTAGATAGCGGATATGACCGACATGCAGCAGATCGAAACATCCGTTTGTGGCTACCAGCTTTTTCCCAGCAGCACGCAAGTTCTCACTACGATCGGAAAGTTCCTCAAGATCGACGATTTTCGCGTTCATCTTTTCCTAGTCAGAACTTCACCTCATCACGGCATTGTACAGCAATATTCACAGTTGGCCTTTGATGGATTTGAACGACTTTGTAAAAAATGACGGAAACAAAAAGAAAGCGCAACACGCGAACATTGGAGGCGCACGAGGGCTTCCAGATTTCCAAGGAACCGGTCGTTCGGGCTGCCGCCAACGATGCACTACAAAACATCGGTGGTGGCGTAGGACTGCCGCGTGCCTATGGTGCGCCGATCTTCTTCGCCATCGCACGCGATCCACGATGCATCTTCGCTGGTTGGAATATCGACTGGCTGTCGGTGTTTGAAAAAACGATACCGGTGGATCGACAAGTCTTTCTTCGAGTGTATCGCGCACACGGTCCGGAAGAAAAAACTGTGGCTGTCGAGCCGATGGCTGGGATGCATTATGTCACAACGTCGGAACCGCATGGCTCTTATCGGCTTGATATTGGCTACTATCAACCCGCTGACCTCTGGCATTCGGTTGCGATGTCGAATGAGACTGTTATGCCTCCCCATGATATCGTCCAAACTGCAGATGTGGATCTTGTTACGATTCCGTTCCACCTCAGTTTTCAACAGCTGCTCGATTCGCTTGGAGCAACGAATAACACTGAGTTGGCAACCGCCATCTCGCAGTTTCAAAAGTGCGCATTGAGCAGCGAAGAGCGAGCGCGGCTGGGTCCAGAGCAGAAAAGAATTCTTCGCAGGCTAGACGTTTCCCTGCCTGACATAGCAGCAGCGCGGCGCGCTTTTGACGAGATCGACAGAGAAAAGCTTGCAAGGCGCACCGGCGCGCGCCCAGGATTCGGCACGAGCAGCCCGAGTCGCGGATTCGCCGATACCAGCTGGAGTTAGCGCGCCTAACGAATCACCGCGTCAACTGAATGCCTTCTGGCATTTCGGGCGGCGGCGCATTGATGCGGCTGTGGTGCTTTCCGTAGCTGAAGTAGAAGATCAGGCCGATTACCAACCAAACCAGTAGCCGCATCCAATTCGTCCAGCCCAGGCCGTAAATCATTGCGCCGCAAGTGATGATTCCGAGCGTCGCAACGAGTGGCGCGGCCGGTACTCGAAAGCCGCGTTCTAGTTCGGGATTTCGGACCCGCATGATCCAAATGCCTGCGCACACCAGGATGAAG
>QHMS01000095.1 GCA_003217895.1 Verrucomicrobiota bacterium | reverse complement strand
GTCTTTGATAGGAATGTTTCGTTGGTAAAAGAAGCGATTGGCCACCCAGCCGCGCAATGCTTCCGGCGAAAGCCGACCTTCATTCATGGCGATGTGGAATGGATGTTTGTCGTGATAAGCTCGCGCGCCGATTGCGCGCAGATTTTCCATGAACGTTTCGCCGTCCCAAATCCCGGTGGGCATAAGATGATTTCTACAAGCCATCTCGTAATGTCATTCTGACCCCGCAGCCGCGGGAGAAGACTCTCGGATTAATTTTGGACCGCGTTCCATCGGAAATAGACCAGAGATGTTTCGCTTCGCTCAACATGACAGAATTACTATAGGAGGATTTCTAATCCGTCGCGCGCGATCTCGATTCCAGCTTGCTCGACTTGTGCGCGTTCTCGAGTGCCAGGCATCAGAATCGGGTTCGTGTTATTTATGTGCGTGTAAATCTTCCGGCGCGCCGGAGATTGGTGCAACAAATCAAGACTGCCGTCGTTGATGGGCAAATGATTCATCTCACGCGCAGTGCGGGCTCCTGGCCGAACGCCGCGCAGTTCTCCGTCACTCCAGAATGTGCCGTCGAACACAACAACGTCGGATACGTGAACTGCATTCCGCAATTCCTCGCTTATTTTCCCGGCGCTCGGTGCAAAAAGCGCGGTTGCTCCTGAGCTGTCGTCTCGGAATTGAAACGCAACGCTGTTCGGCAATTCAATCGCTCGAAAGGCGAGGGGGCCACCTAACGATTGAAAGTCAGTGCCAAGTTTTCGCCATTCAATTCCGCAGAACCGCGCCAGCATGTTGTCAAGCCATGCAAGCGCTGTTCGCGTTTCATCGGCTGCGTAAACGACCAGCGGCATTTCCTGTTGCCGCAAGAGCAATAGCCCCAAAGCATGATCGATGTCGGCGTTTGTCAAAAGAACGCCTGCGACAGGAGTGTTGCGCGGCGAGTCGCCTCGCGGTTGCAAGGGCGGCGTCCTTTCGATTTGCCGCGGCAGATCAGGTGACGCGTTGATCAGGAACCACTCCGAAGAAGTCTCGGAGCTGATCGCGATACTCGATTGCGTTTGCAGCGCAATTTTCCCGTTGCGTGCAGCGACGCAGTTGGCGCACGCACAGTTCCATTGTGGCAAGCCGCCGCCCGCCGCGCTGCCCAGAATATGGATGCGAATCAACCGGAGTTTTCGAAATCGTTAATCTCGTTCGATCAAACTGCACCCGCGTAACAGGTGCACTCGAAAAAGATCGGCACGGTCTTCAGCATCGGTTTGATCCACCGCTTTTTGGTCCGTCTCATGAATCCTATGGTTTTAATAGGTGAGATGAGTAGTATGGGTCAAATTATTTTTTAATAAAACTGATGTCACCGCTGCGTTCGACGCGGGCAACTCGAATCTTCGAAAGGTCGTCGGTGTGTGCGCTGAGACGCATGTCCTCTTCCAAATCATGGATTGAGACATGGTTTCGGCGCATCATCTCAAAATCGCATTCGCCGTCGCGCACAATGGTATCAGGTTCGCCTTTGACCAAAATCCCAAACTTGTGGGAATAGAACGCCAGATATGCGAACAGGCGGTGGAGGAGCACTAAAACCAGGCCTCCGCCGAGTGTGGCAAAAAATGCCGACGAACCGTTGATGGCGCGCGCAAGCACCGACGCGAGGATGACCAGTAGAATTGCATCGAACGGAGTCTTCTGCGCGAGCGGGCGTTTGTGGCCGAGCCGTACTATGATCAATGTTGCAAGGAAAACAATGATCCCGCGCACCGAGATTTGGACAAACGTCAAGTCTTTTGGTTGCACGCCCAAGCCGAGGAAAATTTCGAGAGAGTTCCAGAATGCATTCATAGGTAAGATTGTATCGCCGTGAGAAGCTTTGTCGCGCGCATACCTGTTTTCGAAGCCGCGCTTGCGCGAGAAACCGTCGCATGGCATAAAACGACCGCTCGCAGTGTTTGAACCAGTCTAGCGCACGAAATTTATGCCGATAGCTCCACCTGCTTCTCGTGACGTTCCACTGGAAACGCGCTTCTTTTGGGAACGCTTCAAAAAACCAATCACCGCAGCGCTTTTAATCGTGCTGATCGCCGTGATCGCATTTACTGGTTATCGCTTTTATTCCGATCGGCGCGCCCTAGTCGCGTCGGCCTTGTTAGCCAGCGCGAAAAGCGCGCAAGAATACCAACAGGTGATAGACAGTTACCCGAGCACGCCCGCCGCCGCTGACGCGTATCTTTTGCTCGCTGAAGCGCAGCGGAACGAAAAAAAATTCGCGGAAGCGAACACGACGCTGCAAGCCTTCATTAGCAAATATCCACAGCACGAACTTGTGAGCACGGCGCGAATGGCAATGGCAGCCAATCTGGAATCGATGGGAAAAGCAGATGAGGCGTTGACGATATATCAGCAGGTCGCGTCGGTTTACCCCAACAGTTTCAATGCACCGATGGCTTTGCTTTCCCAGGTGTACATCCTGAAGGCGAAAAATCGAAACGAAGATGCGCGCAAGATCTGTGAAACCGTGCTGACGCAGTACCGAACGAGCTTCTGGGCCGGCGAGGCGATGCAGCAATTGCGTATGCTGAAGCCGGTTACCTCATCGACAACGGCTCCCCCAGCGGGGCCAACCGTTCCGCCAATGCTGGCGGTTCCCGCCGCGCCGGCGCCGCAAGCTCCGCCTGTACCAAAACGACCGCAGCCTGCGCCGGCTCCAAAGCGACCATAGGTGCAGAGCCCACAGTCACGTTGCGTGCGCGCCGTCTGGGGCGGGCAGAGGACTGTCCGCCCTACCAAATTACCGTTTCGAGAACTGGAAACGCTTCCGCGCACCGGGTTGTCCGGATTTTTTGCGTTCTTTCATGCGCGGATCGCGGCGAAGCAGACCCTCGGACTTGAGCAGTCCTCGTAAATTGGCATCGACTTGAAGAAGCGCGCGGGCAATTGCGAGCTGGGCTGCCCCGGCCTGTCCCATGGCGCCACCGCCGCTGGTGTTAATCCACAAATCGTAAGCGTTTACTGCCTTGGCAGATTGAAGCGGTTGCAAAACAACATTTTGCAATGGCGCAGTTGGAAAATAATCTTCGAAGCTGCGCCCATTGATATCGATCTTTCCGCTACCGGGCGTCATGCGGATACGTGCGACCGATGTCTTGCGGCGGCCTGTAGCGACGAATTCTTCGGTTTCTGGCATGGGATTAGGATTTCTGGAGTTTGACAGGTTGTGGCTGCTGCGCGGCGTGCGGATGAGAATTGCCGCGATAAACTTTCAACTTCCGATAGACACTGCGGCCGAGCCGGTTATGCGGGATCATTCCGCGCACGGCACGCTCGACTAGCAGTTCGGGATGGCGAACACGGCGCGCCCGGACATTCTCAGATTTATGGCCGCCTACGTAACCTGAAAAACTCATGTAGCTCTTCTGTTCCTCTTTCTTCCCGGTGAGTCGCACTTTCTCCGCATTGATGACGATGACAAAGTCACCTGTATCCACATGCGGGGTGAAGACAGTCTTCTCTTTGCCGCGCAATAGGTTCGCCGCTTTTACTGCGACCTTTCCCAGAACCTGGCCTTGAGCGTCGATGACCCACCACTTGCGCCCGATTTCGCTCGCTTTCGCAGAAAATGTTTTCATTGGAAAAAGAGCACGGAAATTACGGGGAACGCAAGTCGGTGTCAACCCATGGAAACGTAGGGGGCCATTGAAGTCACATGTGACATATCTGTCCGATTAAAAAAAGCTTGCTGGCGATTTCAGTCTCGCGCGCTTAATTCTCCGCCATGTCGAACCCGAAAACGACAAAGACCGCGATCACACCGCGGCGGGACGAAGATTTTCCGGAATGGTATCAGCAGGTCATCCGCGCGGCGGAACTGGCCGAGCCGTCGGACGTGCGCGGTTGCATGGTGATTCGCCCGTGGGGCTATGGGATTTGGGAAAACATGCAGCGCCAACTCGACGCGCTGATTCGTGCCACAGGTCACCGCAACGCCTATTTTCCCTTATTCATTCCATTGAGTTATTTCGCGAAGGAAGCTGAGCACGTCGAAGGCTTTGCCAAAGAGTGTGCCGTGGTCACACATTACCGGCTCAAGATCGACGAGGATGGTGGGTTGGTGCCCGATCCGGAATCGAAATTGGCCGAACCGCTGATCGTTCGACCGACGAGTGAGACGATCATCGGCGCAAGCTACGCGAAATGGGTGCAATCGTATCGTGATTTGCCGATCCTGATCAACCAGTGGTGCAACATCGTGCGATGGGAAATGCGGACGCGATTGTTCCTGCGGACAACCGAATTTCTGTGGCAGGAAGGCCACACTGTCCACGAAACGGAAGCAGAGGCGAGAGAAGAAACCAAGCGGATGCTCGGCGTGTACGAAACGTTTGTGCGCGAACATTGCGCGATTCCAGTATTCGCGGGTTTAAAGTCGGATAGCGAAAAGTTCCCTGGCGCGGTGGAAACTATGGCACTCGAAGCAATGGTGCAGGACCGCAAAGCGATCCAGGCCGGCACATCGCATTTTCTCGGGCAGAATTTTGCCCGTGCGAGCGGAATTCAGTTCCAAACACGTGAAGGCAAACAGGAATTTGGCTGGACCACGAGCTGGGGCATGACAACGCGCATGGTGGGCACAGTCGTTATGGCACACGGTGACGACGACGGCGTTGTTTTGCCGCCGCGCATCGCTCCGACGCACATCGTTATCCTGCCAATCACGACCAGGCAAGATACGAGCGCGAAAGTTTTGGAAACCTGTGACAGGCTCGCCGCGGAGTTACGTGCGAGAAAATATCTCGATGACGTTGCGATTGAGGTTGAAGTCGATCGGCGCAATCTCGGCGGCGGCGTGAAAAATTGGGAATGGATCAAGAAGGGCGTGCCATTGCGGGTGGAGATCGGCCCGCGCGATCTGGAAAAGAATTCGGTGGAAGTCAGCCGGCGTGATCAAGAGGTCAAGGCGAAAGAATCGATGCCGCTGGAAGAATTCGCCGCGCGCGCGCCGGAAATTCTCACGTCGATTCAGGACGGTCTATATGCGCGAGCGAAAAAGTTTCGCGACGCGAACACGCGAGTAATCGATTCGAAAAAAGATTTCTACGATTTCTTTACGCCGAAAAATGCCGCAAAACCGGAAATCCACGGTGGTTTCGCTTTAGCGCACTGGAATGGCTCCCGCGAAATCGAAGAACAAATTAAGAATGACCTCAAAGTAACCATACGCGCCATTCCGTTGGATGATTCCTCCGAGCCTGGCAAATGCATTTTCACAGGCGGACCAAGCGCGCGTCGCGTCATTTGGGCGAAATCGTACTGACGTTCGGTTGGATGCGACGTATGGGCCTATGCGACGGATTAAGTTGACGTCGCAGTCGGCTCTTGTTTATTTCCGCGCCGCCGATGGAATTAAAGCTGTACAGTCGCGAATGGTGCTCGTGGTGTATTGATGCGAAGGATTATCTCAACGAGAAAGGGTATCGGTTCCGGGAGATCGACGTCAGTAAGGATCGCGAAGCATACGAGCACATGAAAAACCTCTCCGCGCAAACGTATGTGCCGACGTTTGTGGCGGGCGATAAAGTCCTGGCCAATTTTGATACCGATCAGCTCGAAAAATTTCTCAACGAACACCAGATCAATCCTTAGGAACAGTTCCCCATGCTTTTTGGCATCTTTCTCACACTCGGCGTGGCCGCGCTGAGCGTTGGCTTGCGCAGTTTTCAAAATTCGTATTTACAAAAAGCGGGCGCGCTCGGTTTTCTCGTCGCCACTTTTCTAGCGTTTTATTTCATTACCGGCAGCTGGGTATGGGGTCTTGCCGGCGCAATGGGCTTGCTCTTTCTGCCGTGGCTGGAAATTCTCACCCGGATCCGCGCGCTCCGGCTTCCGAAGGAAAAACAGCTTCGGCCGAAAAGTCCGCCGTCTGCGGACACTTTCCCAACGCTGAGCGAGATTACGCGCGAGATCGAAGACGAAGGCTTCGTGCATGTAGGCGATGCCGGATGGGACTGGGAAGATTTCCGGCAATTTTTCCGGTTGTTTTATAGAGAAGAGGATCGCGCTCAGGCCGCGATCTGTCTGAACGAGCAGCATGATTTTTCGTTCTATTACCTGCGCATTTCGTCGCGCGCCAGAGACGGGAAAGTTTGGACGACATGGAATTATCCGCTTTCCTATGGCCTGAAACTCACTCCTCTATTCCGCATCAATCGGCAGCGGCCGGACCGATCGTTCTGGCAGCTTTATCAAAGTCATGGGGAGTTTCTCAGCCGAAACGGGGTTGCTCCCGCTGAAATCGATGCGCTCGATGAAGACCAAATTCAGGAGGAGATGGAGAAGGACCTCCGCGACCAAATCGAGCACAACATTCATAAAGGCGTGCTCAAACAGACTGCGGCAGGGGAGGTTAAATATTCCTGGCGCGGGATGATCTATCTTTGGTGCCAGTTTTTGGTCGATTTGGTGCGGCTATAATTCTTTCTGTCATCCTAAACGGAGCGCAGCGAAGTCGAAGAATCTCGTTGGATTACCTGCAGGCCGTTCCGCGGGATTCCTCGACCTCGCTCGGAATGACAGCGAGTAGCGCCTGTTCATTTGAACTTGCTTCTTGTACGCGGTTGAGTGATCATTCCAACATGCTAACCGAGCGGCAGAGAAGCGTTCTTGATTTCATTCAGCGTGAGCAACGTGAGAAGGGGATCACGCCGAGCACGCGCGAAATCCAAAATCATTTCCGGTTCGCGAGTCAAACATCAGTGATGCAATACATCGCGACCCTGGAGCGAAAAGGTTTTCTCAATCGGCATGCGCGCAAGGCCCGTGCATTAATCACCCCAGCTATGAAGGTGCGGATTACGGACATTCCGATCTACGGCCAGATTCCAGCGGGTATGTCGACGTTGACGGAGCAGAGCATCGAAGGGCATGTCTCGCTTGATATGCGTTCGGCCAATGTGTTGAAGAATCGGGGCACATTTGCGTTGCGCGTCCGCGGCGACTCCATGATCGATGCGCACATTCTGGACGGCGATATTGTGATTTTAGAAGACACCAAAGAACTGCATAACGGCGATATCGTTGCGGCGTTGATCGACGGCGAAACGTCATTGAAGCGTTACGTGGTCGAGCACGGCCGGCCATATCTCAAAGCGGAAAACCCTCGCTACCCGGATCTGGTCCCGGCCCGCGAGCTCAAAATTCAGGGCGTGGTGGTATCGCTGATTCGCAAACAAGAGCGGCGGAGACGACAGTGAACGGGTTCCGTCATTCCGAGCGAAGTCGAGGAATCCCGTAGCAATACCGAAGGGATAATGTAACGGGATTCTCCGACTCCGCTTCGCTCAGGATGACAGTGATTATGTTCCTTTGAACATAATACTTCGATATGCTATGTTTATCTTCCAATGGCTGCAAGCGCCAAGATTATCGATCTCCGGAAACTGCTGGCGGAACGTTTTCCGCATCCCGCCGTCACGACGGCAACACATTTATTCACTGATTTACCTTTACTTGATCAACCCACTGGTGGCGGATTCCCGCGAGGCGGGATCACCGAATTAATCAGTCCACGAACGAGCGCGGGAAGCGCATCGCTGATTCACGCCTTCATCCGCGGCGCATATCGCGATAATTATTTCGTGGCGCTGATTGATGGGCACGATTCATTTGATCCCTGCGGCTTCGATAATGTCTTATTGCAGCATCTGTTTTGGATCCGTTGTAGCAAAGCATCGGAAGCGATCAAAGCGGCTGATCTGCTCTTGCGAGATGGCAATTTTCCCCTGGTCATTGTCGATTTGGTGCTGAACGCTCCAGAGCAATTGCGCAAAATTCCGCAAACGACCTGGTATCGCTTGCAACGACTGGTCGAGTTAATCCCTGCGGCATGTCTGGTCCTCACCCGATATAAAATGGTCGGCAGCGCACAACTGAAACTTGTTCTCGAAAATTCCTGGAATCTGGAAACTTTGGAAAAACAACATGCGATTTCTCAGCTGCGAATTGTTGTGAAGCGATCGCATGTTCAGCCAGAGGCCGGAAGTCAGCGATCGGAGGTTGGTTAACCAAATGTTCGCCACGATCTATTTGCCGAATTTCTTTTTGCAGGCTGCTATCCGTCATCAGCCGGAATTACACGCCAACCCGGTGGCATTGATTGAAGAACAGGAAAGAAAACCGGTCATCATTCAACTGAACGATACCGCGGAAAAAGCCGGCATTCGAAAAGGAATGACTCCGAGTCAGGCTCTGGCGCGATCGTTGCTGGTGGTAATTAAAGTTCGTGCACGCGCACAGGAAAAATCGATCCAGGAAATTTTACTTCACTACGCGTTTACTTTCAGTCCCTTTGTGGAAAGCACTGCGCCCGGTGTTTGCACCATCCAATTTATGGACTACCGCGATTTGAGCCCAAAACTTGAACGTGTTATCGACCAATTGGCCAAATGCGAAATCACCGCTCAAGCTGCGATTGCTCCCACGCCAGATACCAGTTTTCTCGCAGCGCATCTGGCACGGCCCGTTTTGCAGATTGAGAATGCAAAAGAATTTCTCGCTCCTTTGCCCATAGAAACTCTCGCAACATTTTCCCCGGGTCTTTGGTAGAACATTGCGGTGCGCTTCACCGGTTCTTCTTTGTTTTCCCGATTCCCTCTGCCTCTTTTACTACGAATGATTTCACGCGGGCATACTCATTTCGAACCCCCTTGGCGAAACCGCCTGGTCCGTACTCGAACAGCACGACGAAGCAAAAAGTAAAGACGATGAAGAGGGCGAACCAGAAAAGCCCGCGCAGCAATGCCATGAAAAAGAGTAGCCGCGGCAGATGGTGCGATCAATAGTCGCCCGCTGTACAACGTCTTGAATGAGATAGTGAAGCTGCCAAGCTCGCCGATGGACGAGTCCGTCCGTATGGCGGAATATTTGGCCATGCGTGTGCCATTGCTTGATCTTGCCGAACAATACCATGTCCTAAGCGAACCGATTCGCGAGGCGATTGACGAGGTCTTGGGGAACCACCGTTTCATTCTCGGACCAAAAGTGCACGCGTTCGAAAAGGCAATCGCTGCGTATTGCAACGCGCCACACGCGGCCGGTGTTTCATCTGGAACAGATGCGTTGCTGGCGA
>QHMS01000313.1 GCA_003217895.1 Verrucomicrobiota bacterium | reverse complement strand
GACGATCGTCTTGCTCACGGCGGGAATCTCCGCCAGCGCGCGCCGAAGTTCGGCCGCCGGAATGAGAAGGATCTCGGCCTCATCCGATTTGACTCTGGACGAACCGAGGATCGACGTGCCCTGCAGCATCGATACGTCGCCCATGAAACCACGCTCGCGCGCGGTAGCCAGGTTATATTCGGTGCCGTCGCGCGTCTCGAACGCTTCGAGTTCACCGCGCAAAACAATTGCTAGTCCGAGGTCACGTTGCCCGGCCTTGAACAGCATGTCGCCGCGTTTCATCACGCGGCGTTCGCCCAAAGGCTCAAGTAGCGAAAGCTGATGATCGTTCAGTTTTGGAAACGCGATGCTTTCAGTGTCGCGATAGAACTGTTCGTCTTGCTCGTCGTCAGTCACCTGCGAAACTTACGCGCGACTCAACACAATCCAAATCTGACTCATGCCGGCGCATACTTACGAATTCATTCAGGTTGATGTATTCACGCAGACAGCGCTCGCCGGTAATCCGCTGGCGATCTTTCCTGATGCTCGCGGGTTGAATGACGCCGAGATGCAAGCCTTGGCGCGCGAGATGAATCTTTCAGAAACGACATTCATTTTGCCGCGCGACGCCGCTGCTGAAGCCCGGGAAGGAAAGAAAGTCCGCATCTTCACGGTCGAAACAGAATTGCCGTTTGCCGGGCATCCGACACTCGGCACAGCGCTGTACTTGTATGCATCGGAATCCAATC
>QHMS01000312.1 GCA_003217895.1 Verrucomicrobiota bacterium | reverse complement strand
TTAAGTCTAAAGTCCAATATGCAGTCGACGCATGTCGGTTACATTAAATCGTTTGCTAAGCACCATGCCACTGTCTTCGAGCGAATTGGCTGCGATAGAGCGGCCGCCGACTAATTCAAAGGTCTTTGCGCACACGCGCTGGGACGCGATCCCGGTTGCCGTCGCTCTTTTACACTGCGTTTACTTTTTCGGGATGTTTTATCTTTTTCCGCGCCTGCCGCTGTGGGTGATGCTGATTCTCGGTTTTATCTATTCGGTGAGCATTTCGTGGAATATCAACGGCGTCTCCCATAATTTCATTCACAATCCGTATTTCCGTACGCCGCTGCTCAACCGTTTGTTCAGCATCCTGGAGTCAATCACAGTCGGCTTTGGCCAGGTTTTCTACGAATGCATTCACATGCAGCATCACAAGGGAAATGCCGACCGTCCTGACGAACACGGTGAGACCGTCGATTGGATCTCCATTTACAAACACGGCCACCACGGCGAAGCCGAGCATCCATTCAAATATACGTTCTTCAGCTTTTTCCGTGAAGATCCCAAGACAGTCTTCAACGAGTTGAAGCGGAAGAATCCGCGCGAGGCGTTTTGGGGCGTGACTGAGCTCGCACTGTTTGTGAGCACATTTGTTATCCTCGGCATCCTTAACTGGCATTACATCTGTTTTCTTTTGCCGTTTTGGTATTTCGGCCACTGCCTCTCTTATCTGAACGGTTATTACCGCCATTACGGCGGCAAACCGGACGAGCCGATCGCATGGGGCGTGAGTACCTATGGGAAGCTCTATAACTGGAGTTGGTTCTACAACGGCTACCATGCGGAACATCATTTCCGGCCGAAGGTGCATTGGACGCGAATGCAGGCACTCCGCGATCAGATTTTGGACCGACAACGAGCGGCTGGTGTGCGGGTAATCAACGTTCCGCACGCGCTCGGCTTTCTCGAGGCTGATCTGTCATCCGATAATCGACAACGAGAACAGAACCGACTCGAGTTCGAACCTGCTTCCCCGCGTTCTTGATCGCATCGCTGCCTTGGCAAATAACGAATTCGTTCATTGCCCTAACACCAATCCAATACTAACCAGGAGAAAACTATGACTAGGAAGACATTTATTGTAACTGCGGTCGCCACCTGCGCATGGATCGCGACCTCATTCGCCGCTACAGTCCCTGCTGGCACAACCTTGGTTGTGCGAACACTCAATACCATCCAGTCAACCGACCGAGTTGGCAGAACTTTCAGCGCGCAGCTTGACGCAAGCGAATCCGTTCCGCTCGGGTCCACTGGTTTTGAATCTGACCGATGTCTCAGTTAACGGGCGCACAGTCCCGATTAAAACAGTCAGCGGGTTTGAAGTGCAAAACCTGGTCATCCGCGGCGGAGCTCGGGCCCGGGGCATAACAGTTGGTCCCTTTGTAGCTCCGCACGGGCTAAGAATGCAGTTCCGCCTCGCCCAACCGGTGAAACTTTAAAGGCAGCTCGCTTTCGTAAAGGGCAACTTCCTTGCAGTCGAGGGTCTAACGGGCATTTGATGTGCGGGCTATCCACGGCATTCTTCTTTGCTGCCCTGAGCAAAAGGTTCGGTGCATAGTCAGCAGCTGGCGGCACGTGAGGCTTCAAATCGAATGAAATATTTGCGGAAATAGCGCGATGAACACTGAAATCACATCTCTTCTCATATTCGGATGCGTCGTCGGAGCCGTGCTCATGGGCAGGGCGCTCAGTCGCCGCCTACCCAAAGATCACCTAACCGCGGATACAAAGGAGACTGTAAAACTGGCGATGGGTCTGCTCGCGACCATGTCGGCTCTCCTACTCGGGTTACTCGTAGCTTCGGGCCAAGAGCTCCTATGACAACGCGCGAAGCCAGGTCATTCAGATGGCCGCGAAGGTCGTGTTCCTGGATCGAGTATTAACTGGCTACGGGCCAGAAACTGCAGAGGCACGCGCCGTGCTTCGAAATGCCATCGAACAGCTCGCTCACCGAGCAATGGAACCTCCAAGGGCCAATACCCGCGCCAACCCAGGCCTCAACACACAAGCCGGTAATGCACTCTATCCAGCAATTCAGCAGCTTACGCCGTATAATGAGACACAGCGGAACCTCAAGGCCCAGGCCACGACACTCGCGGTCGAGTTGGGTCAGCTTCGCACGCTGCTGGTGGCAGAATCAATCTCTTCCATTTCAAAGCCGCTGTTGATTGTGGTGTCATTCTGGCTTGTGATCATCTTTCTAAGTTTTAGCCTGATCGCGCCACACAACGCCACGGCAACATTCGCTTTGATAATATCGGCTGTCTCCGCCGCCACGTCCATCTTTTTGATCCTGGAGCTAGACCGGCCTTTCAGCGGTCTGCTGCGAATCTCCAATGAGCCAATGCTCAACGTTTTGAGCCAACTGGAAAAATCAATACAGTGACGACCAAGCTGCTCCTCGCCGTAGCCTCAACATTCGAAGCCGTGACCGGCTTTGCGTTAGTCATCGCTCCAAGCATCGTTAGATTTTTGTTATGGACGGATATTTCTGGTGCGGCACTCGTCATGACTCGGGTTGCTGGCCTTGGATTGTTAGCCCTAGGCGTCGCTTGCTGGCCACGCGTTGAAGGAACCATCCCGCGCCTGCAGGCGATGCTGATCTACAATTTGTTGGCGACTGGTGGTCTCGGATACCTACGCTTTAGCAGTCAATCAGTCGGAAAACTTTTACCACCCGCCCTTGCAATCCACGCCGTGCTCGCAATTCTTTTCGTTGGAGCCTGGCTCAAAGATCACTCTGCTGGAGCGAGCAAACGATCATGGACGTGATTCGCAGGATTCTGAGTATCACGATTGCCATAATTGCATCGGCATTGATGCAGGAGCCGTCGGCGCTTTGCGGCACAGCGGAATTTCAACCAACGATCGCGAACAAGAACCAGCCGCCCGGCAAGCCGCCGGCAGGTATGGTCTGGATTCCCGGCGGCGAATTTTCCATGGGCGCTGCCGTCAATGGCGAAGGAAGTCATGAAATGCCGATGGCCTCGAATGACTCGCAGCCGGTGCATCGCGTTTACGTGGGCGGCTTCTGGATGGACGCAACCGCGGTGACGAACGCGCAGTTTGAGAAATTCGTCAGGGCGACGGGTTACGTTACAATTGCTGAACGCACGCCAACAAAAGAAGAGTTCCCGACTGCGCCCGAGGAAAACCTGGTCGCCGGCTCGGTTGTTTTCGCGCCGACGGATCACGAAGTTCCGCTCAACGATCATTATCAATGGTGGAGCTACGTGAAAGGCGCGAACTGGCGTCACCCGCTTGGGCCGCAGAGCGACATCAAAGGCAAAGACAATTATCCTGTAGTGCAGATTGCGTACCCCGACGCCGAGGCTTACGCGAAATGGGCGGGCAAACGGTTGCCGAATGAAGCGGAGTTTGAATTTGCCGCGCGCGGTGGTCTCTCAGGAAAAACATATGTATGGGGCGATGAATTTCGTCCCGGCGGGAAATGGATGGCCAACACGTGGCAGGGGAAATTTCCAGTGAAAGATGCAGGCGAAGATGGTTACGCCGGCATCGCCCCTGTGAAATCGTTTCCGCCTAATGGCTACAGGCTCTACGACATGGCCGGCAACGCGTGGGAATGGTGCAGCGACTGGTATCGCCCTGATTACTACGAGACGCTCGCCGGCAAAGGCGGAGTCGCGCGCAATCCACCAGGGCCGGAT
>QHMS01000094.1 GCA_003217895.1 Verrucomicrobiota bacterium | reverse complement strand
TCGAAGCTCCGAGAAATCCTTGGCAACGAGATTGTCGTGGACGATCCGGAAGCGCTTGGTGCGCATAGCGGCGATAAATGGTTCGCCGCGCATCAACCAGAGGTCGTGGTCTTCGCACGATCGACCAGTGACGTGAGCAAACTGCTTCGGTTTGCGTCGCACGAAAAAATTCCGGTTACAGCGCGCGGTGGCGGATTCGGTTACGTGGGCGGCTGCGTGCCGGCAAAGGGCGGAATCGCATTGTCTCTGATGCGAATGAACCAAATCAAACAAGTCAGTTTTGCTGACGCGGTCGCTGTCGTTGAGCCCGGCGTGTTTACCGCTGACTTGAAAGCCGCGGCGCGCGCGCAAAAATTATTTTATCCGCCTGATCCGGCGAGCATGAAAGATTGCACCATCGGCGGAAATGTCGCGACCAATGCGGGCGGCCCGCGCTGTTTGAAATATGGCGTGACCCGCAATTACGTGATCGGGCTCGAAATTGTGCTGGCCAATGGCGATGTCCTGCGGATTGGAGGGCGCGTGCACAAAAACAAAACCGGCTTCGATCTGGTCGGTCTGTTTGTCGGCTCGGAAGGAATGCTTGGCGTCGTAACAGAGGTCACGTTGCGTTTGCTCCCGCTTCCGCCTGCGCGCGCGACTTTGTCGGCCGCCTTCGCAACGGCCACACAAGCGGCCGAAGCGGTACAGGCGATTTTTGCGGCGGGATTCCTTCCATCTTCATTGGAGATCGCCGACCACTTCACGCTGGAAGCGGCCCGACGCGATCTGGGCAAAATGATTGTGCCCGAGGGCAACGCACATCTGCTGGTCGATCTGGACGGGCAGGAGGAAAGCGTCCGCAGCGAGTCCGCAGCCATTCAAGAATTACTCTTGAAGAGAAAACCAAACGCGCTTGAATTAGCGATCGGCGAAGCGGATTGCGAAAAGCTCTGGGCGCTGCGTCGCCAGTTCAGCAATTCGCTGCGAGCGACCGGCCTCACAAAGCTAAACCAGGATGTAGTCGTGCCGCGCAGCCGCTTGGTCGATCTGATGGAATTTGCGGAGTCGCTACAGGCAAAGCACGGATTTCCGATCGCGTGCTTCGGCCATGCCGGCGACGGCAACATTCACGTCAATATCATGGCGGACCGATACAATCGCGACGACGCCGTGCGCGAAAAAGTTGAGCATGCGCTCGATGATCTTTTCGCTCAAGTACTGGCCTGGGGCGGTGTCATTACTGGCGAACACGGGATCGGTCTGGCAAAGAAACGCTGGTGGCCAGAGGCGACCAGCCAGGCAGTGCGTGACGTGCATCGCGGGCTGAAACAAATTCTTGACCCAAACGGCATTTTAAATCCGGGAAAATTTCTCTGAACGGAAGGATCGTGCCCGCGAATCACACAAATTGACGCGAATACGGGAAGGATATTTTTGTTATTTGCGTGTATTCGCGTTATTCGCGGGCTGATCTTTCCGGTTGACTAGCCCGAATCAGCACCGAGATTGGGCGAGCATTTTTTAACGGCGCACCTGAATTCGCCGCGACTGACGCGCATCCGCGTCCTTGTAAACGAAACATTAAGGAGACGTACGTCTTCTTACCGCGTCGGCCATTACAGACAATGAAACCTGGAAAATTTACTCACACGATCGCGGTCATCCTTTCGTCCATCACGTCGCTATTTGCTCACGGGACCTCTTCCAAGGCCGAGCCTGCCAAGACAAAATTCAGCAAAAAATCTGAGAAACCGGGAGAGGATCGTTCGTTCGATGTTAGTTCGCTCGCGTTCACGCCGGGACAGTTGGCCAAAAATACGCCTGAACCGGGACAGCGTTTCCCGTGGAAAAGGGAGATCGTAACGACGGTGTTCTGGGTCGGCGAGAAACCATCCGGTAACAATCCGATCCCTAATCGGACAAGCTCCTGGGATAACGAATGGACGAAAAATTATGGCGGGATGGATAATCCTGATCCGGCCCATCGCAGCAATTATATTCCCGTAAAATTCACGCCGCGACTGAATCCATTTTATTGTGCGCTTCCTTATAACGATAAAGCAAAAGAGGGCCATCGGCCCGAGGCGCCACGCGTTGTTCCGTGGTTCAATGAAGCTTATCAAGGCCCGGCCGTTTCAACTTGCAAAGGCCGCTGGATCGCGATCCGCAAAGGCAATCGCGTCGCATATGCGCAATGGGAAGATGCTGGCCCGTTCCGCACCGATCACTGGCAATACGTGTTTGGCAACGAACGGCCAAAACCTAACCTGAACAAAGGCGCCGGCCTTGATGTTTCGCCAGCGGTGCGCGACTACCTCGGATTAGAACCAACCGACGTGACCGACTGGCGGTTCGTAGATTTCAGTGAAGTGCCGCGCGGACCCTGGTCCACTCTCGGAGAAAACAACACGTTTGTGATCAACGATCGCAAGAAAGGCGAGGCACTGGTCGAGAAGTTGGGAACCATCGTTCCTCACTGAAGCGAACCCCAACGGCTGGGTAGCGCACGCGTCTCGCAATCGCGACTTTTCCGTTTCGTTTAACTCGGCCTGAATTCAGCTTCAAAGAAAAGATCGTTTCGGCGCGACGCCGAAACCAGCACGCGAGACGCATGCGCTACCCAAGCCGCGCGATTCAGGAGCGCAACGCGATTACCAAAATAATGGCAAATTGCAGATTAGTGCGCTTTTCCTGTTGCACGATTCTGTTCGCGAGCGTTCTCGCTGTTCCAGTTGGGACGTCCGCGCAAAGCGGCACACCGCTCACCAGCAAAGCCGCAATGGGCGATTGGAAAACCGATGCGCCCGGTGTGCGACGCAAGATCACCGTCGAGGATTTACCTCCCCCGAGTTCAAATGTTCTGGCAATCAATCCGCCGCGCGTCGTTCGCCGGCCGGCGGACGCTCAGCCTCAAGTTCCACCCGGATTTAAGATCGTCCTGTACGCCAGCGGCTTTCGCGATCCGCGATTTCTGCTGACCGCGCCTAACGGCGACATCTTTGTCGTGGAGAGTCGAACCAATCAAATCAAGGTGCTACGCGATACCAAAGGCAGCGGCAAGCCAGACGCGACTGAAGTTTTTGCAGAAAGTGGTTTGAACAAACCATTTGGGATCGCGTTTTATCCGCCAGGTAATGATCCCCAATTCTTGTACGTCGCGAACACCGACGGCGTAATCCGGTTTCCCTATCGCAACGGCGATCTCAAAGCGCGCGGGCCGGCAGAAGAATTGGCCGCGCGTCTCTCCGGCGGCGCGGCGCACCTGCGCAGCGGTGGTCACTGGACGCGCGACATCGTCTTTTCGCCGGACGCCAAAAAGATGTACGTGTCCATCGGTTCGCGCTCGAACGTTTCCGATAACGCGGCGGAAGCCGATCGAGCGCGCATTTTCGAGTTCAACCCCGATGGGACAGACCGGAAAGTTTACGCGTGGGGAATTCGCAATGCGGTCGGCATCGCGTTTCGCCCCGGCACAAATGAGCTTTGGATGAGCACGAACGAACGCGACGAAATCGGTGAAGATTTGCCACCAGATTACATCACCAGTGTGCGCCCCGGCGGTTTTTATGGCTGGCCGTGGTTTTACATCGGCAGCCACGCTGATCCACGCCACAAAGGGAAACACCCTGAGCTCGCCGACAAAGTCATCGTTCCCGACGTGCTCGTTCAGTCGCATTCGGCCACGCTCAACTTGTGCTTCTACACCGGCGACCAATTCCCCACCGAATACAAAGGCGACGTCTTCGCTGCGTTCCACGGGTCATGGAACCGAATGAAACGCACCGGTTACAAAGTCGTACGCATGCCGTTCGATCACGCGACGGGAAAAGCGCTCGGCGAATATGAAGATTTTGTGACGGGTTTCATCACATCCAACGGCCAAGTCTGGGGGCGCCCGGTTGGAATCGCCGTCGCCAAAGACGGGAGCTTGCTCATTAGCGAAGACGGCAACGGCACCATCTGGCACGTGAGCTACCTCAGAGAAAATTAAGCGTTTTTGCAGTCTCACCTCAGGTCAAAGGAAGCTCTGACCCGTTTTGCTTTTATTTTACGTGGCTGGCGTCTTCCCAGCGAATGGCTGCCCGAAGTAACTCAGTGAGGGAATCAACGCCGAACTTTTCCTTCGCGCGCGCGCAGTAGGCCTGGACCGTTTTCAAACTTAAATTCAAGTCGCTGGCAATCTGCGCCGTGGTGCGGCCCTGACCGAGTAAGCGAAAGATCTCCAGTTCGCGATCGCTCAGGCGCTCGACCGGTGAGCGGGGAGCTGCCTCGCGCGGTGAGCTAAGTCTAAGGGCCATCCTGCTCGCCACTGTTGCGCTCACATAAACGCCGCCTTCGAGAACTCGATGGATCGAGGCCAGTACGTTCTTACTTGCCTCGCGCTTCATGACGTAACCCTGCGCGCCTGCGCCCAGCGAACGTTCAGCATATAAGGCTTCGTCGTGCATGGAGAGAACGATCAATGCGACTTGCGGGAACTGGCTTCTCAAATCCTTGACCAATTCCAATCCCGATTCGTTTTTGAGGGAAATATCAATAAGCGCGACATCGGGCTGCGTCTTGCGGATTTTGGTGGTCGCCTGGGTCGAATCTTCTGCGTCGCCGCAGACCATGAGATCGCGCTGCGCGTTTATGAGATTTGCGAGTCCCTCCCGAACGAGCGGATGGTCATCGACTATAAAGATGCGCCTTTTGCGTGTCATCATTCCAGAAAGTTGCAGACTGATCGTGAGAAATCCAAAATCATTGCGACTCGAAATCTTTAACTCGAAATGTGGCAATTGTCCCGCGTTTACCATTTCGCCGAACATCGAATGTCGCGCCGGTCATTGCCGCACCATGTTGCATCAAACGAAGCCCGAGGCCTCCGGACTTCGGCGGGGTGTCGGGAAATCCGATTCCGTCATCGATGATTGTTAGACAAAGGTCGGGGCCATCCTTCGCGAGCCGAATATCAACTTGCCTGGCAGCGCCATGTTTAACGGCGTTCGTCACCGCCTCCTGGGCGATTCGATAAAGTTGATTCGCAATCGTGCGATCGTGGATCAGAATTGACTGGTCGCCATTAATAACGCACCTGATCCGGAATCTCTCGCTTACGTTTTCAGCGAGATTCTGCAATGCCACGGTTAACCCTTCCGCATCCAGTTCTGGCGAGAAGAAGCCACGTGCAAGGCTACGCGTGAGATCGATCCCTTCCTCAACGTAGTGCACGAGCTTTTCTGCTTCGCCCACTTCGGGCGCAGACCGCGAGGCAAGTTTTTCCTTCAGTACTTGAGCTGCGAGAGCCGTGCCCGTCAGATGCTGTCCCAGTGTGTCGTGCAGATCCTGGCCCAGCCGCCGCCGTTCACGATCCGCTACTTGCGCGATCTCTTGATCGAGCCGGCGTCGCTCAGCCATCTCACGTTCGAGTGCGGCCGTCCGTTCATGCACGCGCCGATCGAGCTCGCGAATGAGCGTCCCTAATTTCGATAGCACGCCTGCAAAAAGCACATAGAAGACAAACAACGTCGCAATGTTCCAGAATCGCAGAACTGGAATTCCAGCTGCAACGTCTGAAACCACTGATACCCCCACGCAGACGATTGCTATGGCCAGACCAAAGGCGAAGTTGCCAAACCACACTGCTAACGAAATAGGCAGCAGGTAAAAGAGAAGCAGCGAACGCTCATATCCTGTCAAATAGTCAAGATATCCGATTAGGCAGGCGAGAATAAAGCAGGCAACCGCCAAAGACCTCCGGGAAAATGTGAAGCGCGGAAAGTCCTGGAGCTTTGCTGTAACCCTGTCGAACACGGTGCGGCGCAACAATTTTGCCGATTCGAACTCATTTACTCTCGGCAGGCTGTTCAACCAAGCAAAAAATCCGGTCGGCCGCGGGTCTAAAGGAACAGAACGCCAAAACTCAGCAGGTGAGCGACAAGATGGAGTTGAGCAGGCCTGCGCCGCGAACTGTCGAGAACAATCAGTAAGACAGCGATGTTGTAGCGGTGCTTGTGTCAAGCACCGCAGCCACAAAGAGGCGTTTGGCACAAACGGGCTCTACAACATTTCTCGCTTGCTGATCTCGTCGCACAGCACGTCAACGCGCTCAGGTTGGTTTGTTCTCTATTGCGCGGCCGTGCGTCTCGCGTGACGTTTATACCAGTGGTTTCTACGCTGACCTCTGATGACGCTTCAACCTGCCAGCTGCCTCCGGCGACAATCTCGGTCTTTCGCACCTCAGGCGGGGCCGTGGGGTCAGTTGATGAGAGCACGTACCTTTTGCCAGCTGACAACGGAGCGAACTTCCGCATAAGCGGGTGCCAATACGTGTATAACCTCGTGCAAGTGCGCTCAGCACCGGAACCTACCTAGTGAACATATCAATCGGCGGGAGCGTGGCTGGAAGCGCCACGTTTGCACTGAGATAAGAAGTAGCCGCCTGTTTGATTGTTTAGCGGTCACGTTTTCATCGCGTGACGGCTTTGTTTCGCTGGGCGCTACCATTCTTTGAAATCGCCCTGTGCTCGTGCGTCTCGATGACGTTGCCAGCCGCATCGTAAAACCATGTTCGACGTGTGGTCAAAGGACTGGCGGGTGCCGGGAATTAAACGGGGATTAACCCGATCCGGTCTATGAAATTTAGCACGGGCTCGTTAACCCGCCTCCGCACCGCGGGGGCCCAAGCAGTCGCTTCCCCCAAAGGATTATTCGTTTGAAAGAATCGGTAAGGCTCCGCCGCGTCGAACAAAACTTCTCTGATTTTCTGAAACTTGGTTCCTCAGTTTCCGTAGAAGAATGGTGAGCCGGAACATCGTTTTGCATTGGTTTGCGTGACCGTCTCCTCCAACCTCACGCGCCAGATTCGGATGCCTTGTGGCGTTCCGTCGGAGATGAAATGAAACCTTTATGAAAAAACTACTAATAACCCTAATTGTACTGGGAATTTGCTCCCTTTTCGCACAAGACATCCCGCAAAACAATCCTCCGCTCATTACGGCCGTTTACCTGTTTCCGGTCCCGCACCACGAAGAAGGACTTGAGATTCTGTATTCAGGTGGGGACACGGAGGCGCTCGACGTTTACAAGAATGGGCATTGGTTTCAAACCATAACAGATGATGGAAGATACATAGAGATTCTCCACATCCCTCGACATATCCATGCCATTACTTATCAGATTTGTGACTACCAAAGCACCACGGCCTGCTCGCAGATTGTTCAGATTAGGCCTTAGTGCCCATTGGTCCGTAATTGATTGACGGGATGTTTCCCCAACATCCAATTCTCGATATAGCCAGGCGTTTTTTCTTAATGCCCCTAAATCTTTCAAATCTCGGCGATCGCCGCCAGTTGGGGCGGGGCAGCTCCTAAGACAAAAGGGAATTGCTGCGGGAGCTACGGTGCATAATTTGCCGTAGCGACATGAAGATTGGTTTTGCTCAAATCAACACGACGGTAGGCGATTTGAGCGGGAACTGCGAACTGATCATCCGCGCTTATGAGCGCCTTGCTGCGGCGGGCGCGGAATTGGTGCTGACTCCAGAGCTGGCCATCACTGGATATCCGCCGCAGGATTTGGTTTTTAAATCGCGTTTCGTTCCAGAGAACCTTGCGATTCTGGACAAACTTCATTCTCGCGTTGGCGAGGCGGCGATGCTGGTCGGTTTTGTTGATCGTAACGAGGGGCGCGGCAAACCTTTCCGCAACGCCGCCGCTCTGCTCGAGCGCGGCAAGCCAATCCGCAAAACTTACAAGTCACTTTTGCCTACTTACGATGTTTTCGACGAGGACCGTTATTTCGAGCCGGCCAACTGCGTCGAGCCTTTCGAAGTGCAGGGGAAAAAAGTCGGCGTGACGATCTGTGAGGACATCTGGACGGAACATTACCTGCCGCGACCGCTTTACGACGTCGATCCGGTGGGCAAGTTGGTGGAGCAAGGCGCCGAGATCATCGTCAATCTGAGTTCCTCGCCGTTTGCCTTGCATAAACCGGCCATCCGTTACGAGTTAGTGGCCGGTTCCGCCCGCGCGCATCAGCGTCCAATCTGCTATTGCAATCTCGTGGGCGGGGACGATCAACTGATCTTCGATGGGAACTCTATTGCAGTAAACGCAGAGGGGAAGTTGATCGCGCAACTGGCGGCATTTCGCGAAGACGAAAGAGTCGTCGATACGAATTCAACCAGGACGGTGGCGTTTCATGAAGTAAAAACCGCGGAGCAACTTTTCGCTGCGCTCTCGCTTGGTCTTCGCGATTACTGCCGCAAATGCAATTTCCGTTCCGCGGTGCTGGGCCTCAGCGGTGGCATCGACTCCGCGGTCACTGCGGCCATCGCTGCGGATGCACTGGGTGCGGAGAACGTGACCGGCGTTTCGATGCCAAGTCCCTATTCATCGCGCGGGAGCATCGACGATGCGCACGCGATTGCGCGAAATCTCGGCATCAAATTTCTCGAGGTTTCGATCACCGACGCCTTCGCCGTGTTTAAATCACAATTCAAAGAAGTTTTCAAAGGCCTGCATGAGAACGAGACGGAAGAAAACATGCAGCCG
>QHMS01000093.1 GCA_003217895.1 Verrucomicrobiota bacterium | reverse complement strand
CGCGCGGATTCGACGAGAAAACCGTACGTTGGGTGCAGCGCCGGGTGGATCTGAATGAGTACAAGCGTGAGCAGGCCGCGCCCGGAATAAAGGTAACAAGCCGCGCCTTTGGACTTGGCCGCAAAATGCCGATCGCGCAAAGATACGTCGATTAACAGATATGTCGCTGAAGGGAAAACATGCGCTGATCACCGGGAGTTCCCGTGGCATTGGTCGAGGGATCGCCCTCAAACTGGCCGAACACGGCACTAATGTAGCTATCCACTATTATCAAAACGAGGCCGCCGCGTTAGACACGCTTGCGCAGGTGCGCGAACGAGGCGCTG